>JAPLGV010000327.1 GCA_026389975.1 Chloroflexota bacterium | reverse complement strand
GGAACTGCCAAACCATCCATTTGGGATTGCCGTCCAGTGGCACCCGGAGTGGCTGACTGACCAGCTGGCCACGCGACGGTTGTTTCGGGCGTTTGTGGAGGCAGCCAGTTGTCACCGATGAGCAGCATCAGCGATATGCGTCCGGTCGGTGTTTTTGATTCCGGGGTGGGGGGGCTCTCGGTCTTGCGAGCCATCCGCCAGCAATTACCAAACGAGTCTTTACTCTATTTTGGTGACCAGGGGCATGTGCCATACGGGCCGCGACCATTGGAAGAAGTGCGGGAGTTTTCTGAAGCGATTACCCGCTTTTTGCTGGACTTGGGAGCGAAGTTGATCGTAGTGGCATGTAACACGGCTTCGGCAGCGGCGCTCCATTCTTTGCGCCAGGCATTTCCCGACGTTTCCTTTGTCGGTATGGAACCGGCGGTCAAACCAGCGGCGGAGAATACCCGCACGGGTGTGGTCGGTGTGTTGGCTACTCCGGCGACCTTCCAGGGAGCGTTGTACGCCTCGGTCGTTGAGCGCTTTGCCAGCAATGTGACCCTACTCCAAAATACTTGTCCGGGACTGGTGCAGCAGATCGAACGAGGCGCTCTGGATGGCAGCGAAACCCGTGCCATCCTCGATTCTGCGTTGCGCCCCATGCTGGACGAGGGAATAGACACCATTGTTTTGGGTTGTACACATTATCCCTTCGTTATCCCGTTAATCCAGGAGATTGTCGGACCGGAACCCGGCGCCGGCGGTAGCGCGTCAGGTTGCCCGGCTGCTGGATTCGGCCGGGAGGCGGGCGGCATGCCCGAGGTCCGAAACGCTGCGCTTTTTTACCAGCGGCGAAGCGACCCGGTTTGAAGTTCTGCTGCCCAGGCTGTTCGACGAAACGGGAGAGGTCCGGGAAGCCTTCTGGGAAAACAATGAAATCCGTATAAGGTAAACGAGCCGGTTAACCGGCTCGTTGATCATTGTTTTGGGGTGAGCAATTCGTTACCAGGCACAGATATGCTCTGTGACAGACTCAAACCCTGCCAGTAAATAAAACCAGATAAACGGGTGTTTAGGCAGTCGGCAGGCCAACCGGTGAAAGACGAAGGCCAGCGTGGAAAAATGATAAATGCGATGGCAAGAATGCCCCATTTCATTCATTCCGGATAGAAGAATCGGAAATATCCTGCCCAGAAAACCTGTTCAAGTACAAAGGTAAAGCCGAGCCAGAGAAGAGAAGTCCTATCACGATAGCTCGCTGACCTTTATGGAAGGCGTACGCTGGCCAGACGAGTCTGAGCAGGAACAGAAGAAGAAGACCGAACAGGCCGAAACTAAAAGAGATTTACCACGAAGGACACGAAGATACACAAAGGAAAACCTCAAGAACCTTCGTGTCCCTTTGTGACCTTTGTGGTGAAAATTCTTGCACAAAAAGCAAGAAGTTCATTGATAAAGTACTAATGCGGGTTGGTCTTCAAAATGGGGTGTTGGTGGAGATAGATGCTACGAGGTTTAGCAGGATTTGCTTCTGCTGCACACTTTCCCCGGCTTTAATTCGCAACCGCGCCACCGTCCCTGCATAGGGAGCGCGAAGTTCATTTTGCATCTTCATGGATTCCAAAATTACGAGAATCTGTCCTCTTTCCACTTGTTGGCCTTCGCTAACCGGCACGGCAACTGCCAGACCGGGCAGGGGAGCCTTCAGGGTGAATTCCCGGCCCAGGCTGGCGAGCCCAGCCTCCGAGGTCCGCAGCCGCTTCTCGCGCTCGTCTTCGATGTTGACCGAATAGGAACGCCCCAGTAATAAAACCTGCCAGCCCCCTTCGTTGGGATAAACGTAGCCCTCGAAAGATTCGCCGTTCACGATCAATGAGTAGAGTGGTTGCCCGCTGACAGCAGCCAAATCCACTTCAAGGATTTCCTTTCCAAAGCGGATGTGGTGCTCATCCAGAATTTCAACCGGGAATTCCAGGCCGTCAACTTCAGCGATATATTTCATCGGTTTGGCCTCGTGCGACGGACGGCCCACTTCCAGGTTGATTTTTGCCCGGGCTGCCCGTAGACCTGGGCCCGGTGTTCCATCTGCACATGCGCCACCAGTGTTGCCATCAGCGCGGCGATATCCAGATACAGTTCCCGGTTCTCAGCCGCATCCAGCATGGAGAATTGTTCTTCCACGAAACGTGTGTCGTATTTGCCGGTGATGAACGGATAGGTATCCATCATGGTTTGATGGAAAGGGATGTTCGTGCGCACGCCGACAATTTTGTACTCTTCCAAGGCGCGTCGCATGCGGACGACGGCTTGGGAGCGCGTCTCGCCCCAGACAATCATCTTCGAGATAAGAGGATCGTAGTAGGGGGAAATCTCAAAACCGGCATATACGCCCGTGTCTATCCGGACCCCCGGACCAGCCGGCGGTTGCGTGAGTGTGATGCGCCCAGAGGATGGCAGAAAACCGTTATAAGGGTCCTCGGCGTTGATGCGACATTCGATGGCTGCCCCGCGCCACCGAATGTCCTCCTGTTTTCGGCTCATTTGCCAACCAAAGGCAACCCGGATTTGCTCAGCAACGATATCCATGCCGGTAACGGTCTCGGTGACGGGGTGCTCTACTTGCAGGCGAGTGTTCATTTCCAGGAAATAGAAATTCCGGTCTTTATCCACCAGGAATTCAATCGTCCCGGCATTGGCATAATCCACGGCGCGCGCAGCCTGGACTGCCACAGCACCCATGCGTTGGCGTAGAGGCTCGTCGTCGGCTAAGAAGGGAGAGGGGGATTCTTCGATGAGTTTTTGGTGACGGCGCTGAATGGAACACTCCCGCTCGCCCAGGTGGATGACATTCCCGAACTGGTCAGCCATGATCTGAAATTCGATGTGACGGGCCCCTTCGACCAGTTTCTCCAAATAAACGTTCCCATCCCCGAACGATGATTCCGCTTCGCGCCGCGCCGATTGGATCAGGTCTGGCATCTCTTCTAAATTCCGGACATCCCGCATCCCTTTTCCGCCACCACCAGAGACGGCCTTGATGATCAACGGGAAACCAATTTTCGGGGCGAAGGCAAGCAGTTCATCGTCCCGCAGTGACCCTTCACCTTCCGTCCCAGGGACGACCGTAACCCCGGCCTTGGCTACTGTGGCTCGGGCAACAGCTTTGTCTCCCATCGCGGCGATGGACGAGGCCTTGGGACCGATAAAGACCAGCCCGGCGTCTGTGCAATCGGCGGCGAAGTCGGCGCGTTCGGCCAGGAACCCATAACCGGGATGGACGGCATCCGCCGCACACTTGCGGGCAATGTCAATAATCTTGTCGCCGCGTAGATATGACTCGCGTGCTGGGGATGGTCCAAGAAAATAGGCTTCATCCGCATAGCGGACGTGCAACGCCTGCCGGTCGGCCTCGGAGTAGACGGCGACCGTCTTGATACCGAGTTCGCGGCAGGCGCGTAAGATGCGGACGGCTATCTCACCGCGGTTGGCGATCAGGATTTTTTTGAACATGCTAAATTCGCGGCATTACACTCAACTCATTTTCACCGACGAATTCGCTGAAGAAGCGGATTTGCAGGGTAAGTTGTTCGGCGAACAACTGCTGCCCGGTAGTCGTGAAGAGCGGATTCTCCTCGCGATAGTGCTCAAGCCGATGAATGCGCTCACTGAGTTTGGCTGCCAGCTTATCATAATCTTCAATGTCAGCGAAGCACCATTGCAGGATACGGTACGGACCGAAGCGATCCACGTTGTCAGCATCGCTTAGAATTTTCGCTTCCAGTGTGTCAGGATTATCTTCGTCCACGTGGATGGCAACGGCATAGCAAATATTCTCGATCTGTGCCTGGTTGTATCCCAAGCTTTCCAAAACGGGGCGCGCTTTTTCTGCACCGATGCGCCCGTGTTCGCGGCTATTATCAGCGTTTGTATCGAACCAGCCCACATCGTGGAGCAGGCAGGCAGCCACGATCAGTTCCACATCCGCGGCCTCGTTTTCGGCAATAACCTTACCAAATTGCGCCACGCGCAGCGTGTGTTTCCAGCGATACTCCGCGTTGGAAAGATAACGGTCAAGGTTGGCTTTGTCCTCATCCGAGCGGTTCTGGTAACTCTCTTTCAGGTAAGTCTGGACAAACCCGGAAATCTTTTGCAGGCGGGAATTGAGTTCAGTATTCATGCTTTTTCTTTCAAAAGGAGTTTTTTGAGAACGGTATCCTGGTTGAAGTAAATCAGGATTAGACCGATCGTATCTATAACGCCATGCGTCAGAATGGGCATCCAGAGATTATATCCACTCCAGATGAATATATCACCGAGAAGCAATCCAATAATGGCGGTGCTGATGGCCGCGCTTTTTCCCTGGTACCAGTGTGCCAGGCCAAATACAACCGCACTAATCAATAAACCGATGGAAGCGAATACGCCGCTTTTACCGATCAGGGAGCCGAGTGCAGACATCAGGAAGCCGCGGAAAATACTCTCTTCGAGAAAAGAGGCCAGGATCCATGCCACGGCCAGCATGAGGAGTAATTGTTTCCAGTTGCCGCGCATTTTCTCGAGGGTACTCAAGTCGTGGGGTTGACCGGCCATTTTTTCGGCAGCCGGTTCTATAACTAGAGTGGAAACAAATGCAAGCACAACCCCCAGCCCGAGACTCCAAAGGATTGTCGCCAGCCAGCTCTTTGGCGCGGAGAATCCGATATCGCTCAGTTTCAGTTTGTCAAAGCCGACTGCAACACCGAGGATAATTACCGCAAGAATAATTCCGATGCCGGGTTGCTTTTTGATGCCCGCCAGAACGACGATGGCCGTGATGAGCACAACCAGTCCGAGGGAAAACCAAGGCGTAGTTAGCATAAATGTCTCTGTCTTAGAGTGGAATATTCCCGTGTTTTTTCGAAGGGTTGGAGTCGCGTTTGTTCTGAAGCATTTCAAGGGCGTTGATCAAGCGCGGGCGGGTTTCACTCGGTTCAATAATATCGTCCAGGTAGCCGCGCTCGGCAGCGATGTAGGGATTGGCAAATTTTTCGCGGTATTCAGTGACCAGATCCGCTTTGCGCTGAGCCGGGTCGGTGGCCTTTTCCATTTCTTTTTGAAAAACGATGCTGACGGCCCCAGCGGGTCCCATCACGGCAATCTCGGCGCTTGGCCAGGCCAGGTTGATGTCGCCGCGCAGGTGCTTGCTGGACATAACGATGTAGGCTCCACCATACGCTTTGCGCAAGACAATGGTCACTTTCGGGACGGTTGCTTCACAGTAAGCATAGAGCAGCTTTGCTCCAGAACGGATGATACCACCATGTTCCTGGGTGGGTCCGGGCATGAAGCCGGGCACGTCCACCAGGGTGACGACCGGGATGTTGAACGCATCGCAGAAGCGGACGAAGCGGGCGGCCTTTTCGCTAGCGTCAATGTCGAGCACACCTGCCAGGACCTGCGGCTGGTTCGCTACAATCCCGACTGAGTGCCCCCCCAGGTGCGCAAACCCAACGACGATATTCTGGGCAAAGGCTTCATGGATTTCGTAGAATTGGCCGCTGTCAACCACGCGCCGGATGACTTCTTTTACGTCGTAAGGCTTTCCGGGGTCGTCTGGGATGATGGAATCGAGTGTCTCATCCGTACGCAGGGAGTCATCACCATTTGGCAAGAACGGTGGGTCTTCCAAGTTGTTTTGAGGCAGGTAGGAAAGTAGTTTGCGGATGAGGTATAACGTGTCCGCTTCGCTTTCGGCAGCTACGTGGCACACCCCGGATTTTTCGGCGTGGACAGCGGCCCCGCCCAGTTCTTCAAACGTCACTTCCTCGTGCGTAACGGCTTTGACCACATCCGGGCCGGTCACGAACATGTTTGACGTGCCGCGTGCCATAAAGACGAAATCGGTCAGCGCTGGTGAATAGACCGCACCACCGGCACAGGGTCCGAGAATGGCCGAAATTTGAGGGACTACACCTGAGGCGAGTGTGTTATGCAGGAAGATGTCCGCGTATCCGACGAGTGACACCACGCCTTCCTGGATGCGCGCCCCGCCCGAATCGTTTAACCCAATGACCGGCGCTCCGTTCTTAATCGCCAGGTCCAGGATTTTGCAAATTTTTCCGGCGTGCACTTCGCCCAGACTGCCGCCAAGGACGGTAAAATCCTGCGAAAAGACGTACACCAGCCTTCCGTCAATGGTACCCCAGCCGGTCACCACGCTGTCACCCGAAAACTTTTGTCCATCCAGGCCAAAATCGTTCGTACGGTGGACAACGAACGCGTCGGTCTCATGGAACGAGCCTTTGTCGAGCAGCAGGTCCAGGCGCTCGCGGGCGGTCAGTTTACCCTTCTGGTGCTGAGCTTCGATGCGCTCGGGTCCGCCGCTCAGGCGTGTCTTGGCTTTGCGATCACGCAGGTTTTGGATTCTTTCGGAACTACTCATTCACGCCTCCAGAAAATAGCGAGAAAAAAGTTATTCATGACTCGTTTCCTGTTTATTGAAATATGCTCGCGTTTTGGGGCTGAATAATATGAACGCGAAAAACCCTGCAAGCAAAACGGTGAACGCCAGTGCAAACGGCCAATTGGCATGTGGTTCTTGCAAAACCAGCCTGTCGAACCAGTACCAGAACCCGTAAATGGCCGCGCCGCCGAAGGCCGCTGCCCAACTCCAGGCTCTTCCGCGCCACAACCCATACCCAATAACTATTCCGGCGACAAGCCACGTCCCGCCGCTGATGGAGATATACAGCGGATTTGCGCCAAATTCTTCCAATATCTTCCAAAAGAAGACTGCTTCGCCTAGGCGCAGACCGTTGCCGACTGCGGTGAAAACCACAATTAGCGCCAGGAACGTTACACTAAAAGGTCGCTTCATTGAACAATATTTACAGCGCTGCGATTAATCGCTTATGCTTTTCGGATTTCTGGATAAAGTGGAGAATTTTATCGGAGATTTTCATTATTTTCATGTGTTCATTGGGCTGGTTTGGTCAAGTATAATCGATTTAACACAGGCGATTACGGAGCCTGGCGGTGAAAAAATATCCAGGCTAAAACAATCCGGTTCTTTGGGATTTCCCGTACAATAGAAAAAGAAGAGAGGATGTCGGCCGAAACCCGCCCAACATCCCATCTTCCCCCCAATTATTGAGAAGATAATAATTAAAGGAGCAAAGATGAAAATCCTGATTTCAGCAGATATGGAAGGGATCTCCGGTGTCACGCGCTGGGAGGAGACGGATCCAGCCCAGAACGAATATGGTCGTTTTCGCAAGATCTTGACCGACGAAGTCAACGCAGCAATCGCCGGTGCAGCAGAAGCCGGAGCGGACGAATTCGTCGTCGCGGACGGACACGGTGACGGGACCAACATCCTGGTAGAAGACCTGGACGCGCGCGCCAGGCTGAATTCCGGGGGCGCCTCGCCGTTATCCATGATGCAGGGCGTGGACCCGGAAACGGCGGGCGTGCTTTTCATCGGGTACCACGCCCGTGGAGGATCCCAGAACGCGGTACTGGCTCACACATGGTCCAGCGGACGGATAGCCAATGTCTGGCTGAACGGTGTTCTGGTGGGAGAATATGGCCTGAACGCCGCCGCGGCTGGTCATTTTGGGGTACCGGTGCTGATGATCTCCGGCGACCAGACGGCTTGTGCCCAGGCAGTAGAATTGCTCGGCCCGTTGGAGACGTCCGTGGTCAAACAGGCTTCGGGTTACTTTTCCGCTGAGTGCCTGTCTCCCAAAGTCACTTTGCCGATGATCAGTAAGGCTGCCAAACGGGCGGTTCTGCGCCTGAAAGACGGGACTGCTCCGCAGCCATTTATCGTAAAGACGCCGGTGAATGTGACCATCGAATTCCGTCAGCCCGAGGCTGCGGACCGAGCGGTGCGTCTTCCGGGGACGAAACGATTGGACGGTTTGCGAATTGAGTTCACGGTCCCGGATATGTTAACGGCGCACGCTGGCTTCCGGGCGGCGGTCAAACAGTCCTACGATTAAATCAATATGGACTGGGTATCGAAAGTATCCTTGCCATCCAGGTCGGTGGCTGGCATGTGGGCTTGATAGTTCAGATTCTGGATGTTTTCAAAGAAGTTGCCGAGATGATTTCTGGAGTAGAATGAATCTATGAGCTGGTGGAAATCACCCAAAACCTTCCCTTTGCGGATTTTCCTGATCGCTCTGATTCTACGGCTGGTACCCGTTGTGATCATGCGCAATATGGGCATCGGTCTGGACGATATGTTCCAGTACGATATGCTGGCGCGTTCGATTGTGGCCGGGGATGGCTACCGCTGGTACGCTGAAGAGGATTTACCGACCGTTTTGCCTTATTTGCAACTCGATCTGACTTCAATTGACTATGACCCGCGGGGTGTACTGACCTCCTTCCGCTCGCCGCTCTATCCGGCATTCCTGGCGCTGGTCTATTTTGTGTTCGGAGTGGGGGCGAAGCGCTTTTTTATCGCCCGGCTGGTGCAGACAGTGCTGGCGGCTTCGATGGCTCCGCTGACGTATGCTCTGGCGCGCAGCCTCTTCCCGGACCAGGAACCTGCCGGGCGTATTTCGGCCTGGGTCATCACCCTTTATCCGATGCTGGTCATCTATCCTCTTTCACTGGCAACCGAGAATTTGTTCTTCGTGCTGGTGTTATGTTCAATCCTGGCATTGCTCAAGGCAAAGGAAGTTCTTGAGATTCCGCTTGCGCAAAAGAAAAATTTCTTATCCTTTATGGTTAAATCCCGCTGGTTTGTTCTGTCGGGTATCCTGCTCGGACTGACTTGCCTGACGCGTTCGGTGGCACAAATTTTTGCTGTCATTGCGGTGGCATGGGTCTGGTTCTTTCTGAAAGAACGTAAGAGAGCCCTTGTAATGCTGTTGATGGCGGGTGTGGTCGTGGTTCCTTGGGTAGTGCGCAATTCGCTTGTGTACGGACAGCTTACCGGGATTGAGTCTGCTATAGGCTATGATCTCTATCTCGGATATCATCCACAGGGGACGGGGACGTTACAATACCCACAGTCACTTGACCTGATGACGATGATGAACGATGCCGAACGCGACAAG
>JAPLGV010000153.1 GCA_026389975.1 Chloroflexota bacterium | reverse complement strand
TGCACCTGACCTTCCTCGACGTGGGTTCCGCCGACGCCATCCTGATCCAGACGCCCTCCGGACGATCCATCCTGGTGGATGGCGGGCCCAGCCCCTCGAAACTCGCCAGCGCCCTCGGACGCCGCCTCCCCTCCTTTGACCGCCGACTTGATTGGCTGGTGATCGCTTCGTCGCAGCAGCAGCAGGTGGCCGCCCTGCCGCGCATCCTCGACCGCTTCCCCGCGGAGAACGTCCTGTGGGCGGGGAACATTGACGCCTCCTATTCCGCCGGAGAGTTGGACCGCTGGCTGGCTGATAACGGGACGCCGGTCACGCGCGCCCTCCCCGGCGCCGTGCTGGACCTGGGCGCGGGGGCCAGGCTGGAGGTCCGCAGTGTGTCGCCGCGCGGTGCGGTACTGCTGGTGGAATGGCAGGGGTTCCGGGCGCTGCTGCCGGTCGGCATGAATTTCGATACCCTGGCGGAATTGGATGATGGTAAGAATGTCGGCCAGGTGACGGCGCTCCTGCTGGCCGATTCGGGCTACGCCGCGGTCAACCCGCCGGAGTGGATCGCAGCCCTGCGCCCGCAGGTGGCAATATTGAGCGTGGCAGCCGGCGACCTCGACGGCCTGCCCGATCAATCGGTGCTCGACAGCCTGACAGGCACCACCCTCCTGCGCACCGACCGGAACGGCTGGATCACGGTCTCGACGGATGGGGTTGGGATGTGGGTGGAGGTGGAAAACAAGTGACTTTGTGCCTGTCTCTGAAAGAAATTTGCCGTATCGTACTATCAGATTTGGGATGTTCTGGAAAAGAGAATCCGTCTAACCAGATGTCGGGCACATTGGCAAAGGATGAGGGCCAGCTTATGGTACAAGCCGGCAGATGATTGGGATGGAATTTCCTGACAGAAAGTCGTTCTTATAAGCCCCTTTTCTTTTGGGGCAAGTCTGTATATACTGATGCTGTGGCGGAGTTGTTTTCCCCCTTTTCTGAATCTTGCGGCCTAATGCCTATCTTAATTTCGGTGATTAGACCGCAACGGCCCATAAGCTGTTGCCCCCTGCGCTGCGCTCCGGGGACTTAGCCGCCCGCGGCGGGGTATGGAAATATTAACATATCTGCAGCCAGCGGCAATAGTGCAGGAAGCGGCGCTGGTTAGCTGGTTTCAGATGACGCAGGATGTTTCGCAGGTTTGACACGGTACTCCCCTTTTTCCTCTTCAATTCTCAAAAATTCAAGATAGGCCAGGGCGCGCTCTTTGGTTTCAGGATACTTGTAACTGCCAAGGATATGCTCGACGCGCTCGGTAAGTTCATCGGCTTCGGCTTTGGGGGGTAGCAGGCCGGCAGCACGAAAGACTGTTTCCGGGGAAACATGTAGGGCATGAGCAATCTTGCGCAATGCCCCTTCAGCTGGTGTGCGCCCATTGATGTAATTTGAAACGGCGCCCCTTGTCAAACCAGAGCGTTTCGCCAATTCTGCTTGTGACCAATTAGATGCTTTCAGGTGGGCCAGTAGCCAATCGTTGAATGCCATGTCAACAATTGTGACATAATCCATGCTTTTTATTGTAATCCTTAAGTCTACAATTGTTGACATAATTATGTATTTGTTATATAATTACTTACGATTGTAATCAATTAGCAAACGAACAAATTCAGGAGCGACGAATGGCAGACAAAAAAGTCTTGGATCAATATTCAGGCGGATACTGAACTGGTCGTGATGCTGGACCAGATGGTGTACGAGGCGGAGATGGAGACGGACCACTCGAAGTACATCCGCGGGTTGATCCGCAAGGAATATGCCCGTCTGCACCCCTTGAGGATACACCCGGAAGGTGCAACCACAGCCTACGCATTTGTAACGCCACGCTATCACTTCTTGGTGTAAGGTATCCCGTAGATTCTTCTTCACTTCCTGAAATGGAATGAAATGCTTCCCACCACATTTCGGATTCACACAACGCTTGGGCTTTTCAAATTGACCCGGCTTGACCACCGGCAAAATCAGCTTGAGACGCATATAATCTGGGCACGCTTTTTTGTTTGGATTTCCGGGACGACCTGACCTGTCGCCACGGAAATGCTTTTATACCTCATCCTTACCATTTTTGCAACAATCACCTCGAAGATGTACATGACGAAACGCATCCATTCGTCCCTGGGGTATCTGACACCCGTTGAGTTCGAAACCGCCTGGCGGCTCGCTCATCCGGTTCAGACCACCCCCTAAGAATCACGAAAAAACTGTCCAAGTTTAGGGGTCCACTACAGTTATTCATCACCATGTTGAAGTTATTTAGAACAATTGTGCGAAGAAGTCAAGAGGGAGAAGAGTGGTTAATAGGGAATGGGAAATGGGGAAAGCGGAAAGCAGAAGGCGGAGCTTCGGCGCCTACGC
>JAPLGV010000229.1 GCA_026389975.1 Chloroflexota bacterium | reverse complement strand
TCCTGTCCGGCAGGTGCGATATAGTGGGCCAGACCTTGCACCAAGACTCTACCGCTTTGTCGGTATTGGGTGCGGGCTTCTTCGTCGAGTTTCTGATACCAAGGCTCAGCTTCCAAGCGCCCCTCGCCGATTTGAATGCGCATATGGCTGAGTGTATGCTGGATGATGTTCTCTAGCCCTGCCGAGCTTGATTGCCGGGCAGTCAGTGCCCAAAGATCGATCTCGCCTCGGCGGTAACGGCGATGTTTTCCCTCGGTGCGGTGGACAGGGATGTTCCCCTTATCCGACCATCGGCGCAACGTGCCGGGATGCACACGTTATCTCTCATATGGTTTTATCAAGGACTTGTCAACACAGATTTGTATGAAATTCTAATCATGTAGGATAAGTAGAATATGAGTATTTGAAATTAACGACAGTGGATAGCCCAGGTAGTTCTTCAAGCTTCGCAATAAAGCCAAGATGGTTTCCATAAGCAACATCAAACAACCTGTTTTGTTTTTCTAAAGGTGTGGTGCCGGCCATTTCTTTATGATGTTCGCAAAGGGGGGCTGGATTTTTTTGGCATGACGCGGGAACCATCCCAACCCAGCACGGGCGGCTTGTTCCTTGAGTTCCGTCGAACCCCAGACGAAGGTTGCGCCGAGCACGCCAACGATGACGGAGAGCCAGTCGTTGGCGATAAAAAGTGATGCTCCGATGATGAGAATGCCAAGCGCGAGCATGTAAACCCACCACAGGTAGCCTAGCCGCCGCTCGGTCTGGATAACAAGCGGAAAGCCGAGTCCGATGATGAGCAGGGTGATGATACCGGTGAGGAAACCGAAGTAGTTCATAGTTATCAGTGAGCAGTTATCAGTTGTCAGCGAACGGAAGTCCGTTTGAGCAGGTCAACTGTTGTTGCGGCTGGATACTCTGCTAAGATTTTTGCGTGACGTGGGTTGTCCGGATTGGCTCCCAGAGCGCGGTGATGCCAAGGATGCCGAAAACCGTTGACATTGGACGGTTGCCAGTGGACAGTGAAAAAAGTTCGAGTGTGATGCCCGCAGCCGCAAAGATGAGCGTTGGCAGCCAGATAGTCGGCGAGATGAACTCGATCTTGCGCACGGCAACATGCCCGAGCCAGATGTCCAGGAAGGCAGAGAGCGCAGCGACAATGCCAATAAAATTCATGCCAGTCCCTGATGAACCATGTCAACCACCGCCTTCACATTGTCGACAGGCGTGTTCTGCAAAATGCCGTGTCCCAGGTTGAAAATGTGACCGGGTTTGCCATCGGCGCGGCGCAGGATGTTGGTGACGCGCTTTTTGATTTCTGGGAGTGGGGCGAACAGTACTGCTGGGTCGAGATTGCCCTGGATGGCGACATCCTGCCCGATGAGATTCCAGCCGTTGTCGAGCGGAATGCGCCAATCGAGTCCTAAAACCGTCCCACCCGCAGCCTTCATCGCTGGTAAAAGGGTCGTGGTGCCCGTTCCAAAGTGGATGACCGGCACACCGGTCTCTTGCGCGGCTTGCAGGATGCGATGCGAATAGGGTTGGACGAATTCGATGTAATCCGCCGGGCTGAGCGCGCCCACCCATGAGTCAAAGACCTGCACCGCCTGCGCCCCGGCGCGGATTTGCGCCAGCAGGTAGTCGGTCAGCACGCAGGAGAGTTTATCCATCAATGCGTGCCAGGTTTGCGGGTCAGAGTACATCATCGTTTTTGTTTTCAGGAATTCGCGCGATGAGACGCCTTCGACAATATAAGATGCCACCGTGAACGGCGCGCCGCAAAAGCCAATGAGCGGAGTCTCTTTCAATTCGTCGCGCAGGATGCGGATGGCAGCCATCACGTAGCCCAGATCTGTTTCAGGGTCTGCCGGGCGCAGGTTTTGCACATCCGCCAAAGTGCGGACGGGGTTTTGCAGAATCGGCCCCGCGCCTTTGGCAAACTCCAGGCCTACACCGAG
>JAPLGV010000128.1 GCA_026389975.1 Chloroflexota bacterium | reverse complement strand
GGGGTTATTAATGTCGCTCAAAAGGATTTTTAAATCCGGATGAGGCAGCACTTCGCTGACCGGTTTTCCTTTCACCGCGTCATCCTGCCAGAGACCGAAAGCCTTGCGCGCCGCTGGATTAATCAACAGGAGATTCGACTGTTCGTCAAGGAGGATGACCCCGTCCTCGATATGCTCAACGATGGTATCGAGTTTTTGCAACTCATCCAAGCGCTGCTGGAGCGAGGCGGTCGTGCGATTGACCTCGCGCCGGGTCCAGTCACCGATCCGGTCGGCGCGTTTGATGCTATTCTCCACGGTCTTCATGATTTCTTCGATATGCAGCGGAGCATATAGACAGTCACTTACGCCAACATGGATTGCTTTTCTAACAATCTCGGGGGAATCCTGCAGGAGTAAGAGCAAAACTGGCATGGTCGGAAAACGTTCCAACATCCCGGCGGCGATTTCCAGCTCATCTGCCCCATTGATATTTTGACTAATGATCACCAGGGCTGGCGAGGATTCCTGCAAGGACTTATTAAGCGCAGCGTGATCCCGCGCGATGGCAACGTGATAGGAAACCGCGGTTAACGCCCGGTCAAATAGTTGAAGGATTTGCTCATCATCAAGCGCCAGTAAAACCAAATCAGATTTTGGCATACACCAACCGTACCCTATTATTCAGCTTAGCACGCGGCTGGAAGGGCCGCTCAGCCATAACCTGTTGCAAAAAAGTACACTGCAACGCCGATTGTGTTGACTACAAAGCCTGTTGCTGTTCGTCCGTCAACGTTCCCATTTTACCAGTAAGCAATAAATCAAATGACCTTGTTCTCCTGGCGCGTTTCGGTAATCACAATCACCGGAACCTGAACCCCAGAGAATTAAGCGCCACCAGCAAGTCCTTCCCGCTTAAGCCGGGCAGGTTAAGGTCCGCAATCACCAGGTCTGGGGCAGACCGGGCGGCATATTGGATAGCCGCATTCACATCCGCCACCACCTGTACGTGGGTTCCCAATGGCTCAAGCGCCGGATGCGCACTCAGGTCGCGAATATCAGGGTCGCTCTCAACCAGTAGAATGCGTTCGGCAGATATGGTGTTCATGCGGTATTATGATAGCACGATTGTCCAAAAAACGTGAAAGAGGTCGCGGGTATTGTACACTTTTAACACAAACGAAGCTTTTCTTGTGTAAAATACTGCAAATCATTGCTCGCTGAGGAGTATTAAATGAATGACTTTCTGTGGTGGCGCGACGGTGTCATCTACCAAATCTACCCTCGCTCTTTTGCCGACAGCAATGGCGACGGAGTTGGTGACCTGGCCGGCATCATCTCCCGCCTCGATTACCTGGCCGACCTGGGCATAGATGCCATCTGGCTCTCACCGTTTTACCCTACCCCCGATAAAGACTTCGGTTACGATATCAGCAATTACGTGGATGTGGACCCGCGCTTCGGCACCCTGGCAGATTTCGACCAGCTGGTAGCGGAAGCCCACCGCCGCGGCATCCGCCTCATTCTGGACCTGGTACTTAACCACACGTCCGACCAGCATTCCTGGTTCCTGGAATCCCGCTCCAGCCGCAACAATCCCAAGCGCGATTGGTATATCTGGAGAGACCAACCCAACAACTGGCAAGCCTCCTTCGGCGGACAAGCCTGGGAATACGATCCGGTAACCGGTCAATATTACCTGCACCTGTTTACCAAAGAGCAGCCAGATGTCAACTGGCGCAACCCAGAGGTCCGCAAAGCCCAACTGGAGGTTTTCCGCTTCTGGATGGAGCGCGGCGTGGACGGTTTCCGGCTGGACGTATTCAACGCCTACTTCAAACATCCCGGTCTGCCCGATAACCCCCCAAAATTCGGGTTGCGCGGCTTCGACCGCCAGCGTCATATCTACGACATTGACCAGCCGGAGATGAACCCTTTCCTGAACGAAATGCGTCTCCTGCTGGACTCCTACCCGGAACGCTACGCCGTCGGCGAGACCTATTTCGCCACACCGCAGAAAACCGTCTCCTACTGCGGGCCCGACAAGCTGCACGCCGCATTCAGTTTCGATTTCACATCCATGGACCTGATCTATCCCTGGAACCCGCAGTGGGTGATGGAACAGGTTATCAAACGTGAAGAGACCTTCAATGCTGCCGGCGTCTGGCCGACGACGGTCATGAGCAACCACGACCTACCGCGCGCGGCCAGCCGGTACGCCAAAGGGGAGAACGATTCCCAGCCATTTCTCGCCATGACACTCCTGCTCACCTTGCGCGGAACGCCGTTCATGTACTACGGTGAAGAAATTGGGTTGCGCGACATCCATCTGCGCCGCAGCGAAATCCTCGACCCACCCGGTAAGAAATACTGGCCCATCTACAAAGGCCGCGATGGCTGCCGCTCCCCGATGCAATGGAACGACTCGACTTTTGCCGGATTTTCGACTGCCAAACCCTGGCTGCCGGTACACCCGAATTACATCCGGCGCAATGTCACCTCCCAGCAAGCCGACCCGGATTCTCTTTTCCACTTTACCAAAAAGCTTCTCGCCCTGCGCAAGGAAATTCCCGCTCTATGCCGCGGCGACTTCATTCCGCTGGAAACTCCGCGCGGCGTGCTGGCTTACCTGCGTCAAACAGAGGGACAATCCGTGCTGGTGGCGTTGAATTTCGGCGGGCGAAACGTGAAACTCACCCTGCCGGATGGAGACTGGCGCATGCTGTTGACGACCGCCAAAGGTTCGCCAGGCACACTCGCTCCATTTGAAATTCAAATGTTCATATTTCCTGATTGTATTTTTCCTCCAAACCGGGGTATGGGGGTTCGCAAGCGGGCTTCGCCCGCTTGCGAACCCCTATCTTCCCCCCAATTATTGAGAAGAACCCCGGTATACTACAAATGATGGACGGATTCGCCTACCTCCCCGGTGATGAACCGGAAAATCCCGGCCCCCTGGCACGCTATCTTCCTCTTGCCGCGGACGGGATTGCGACCGCTTTCCTGGCGACGCATTCCAGACCGGGCGACTGGGTGCTGGACCCGTTCGGGGCCGCCCCTCGGACTGATCTTGAAATGGCCCGCCTCGGTTTCCGTGTGCTCGTGGCCGTGAATAATCCGGTCACGCGCTTCCTGCTCGCGACAGCCGCCAACCCGCCCTCCCAGGCTGACCTGCGCGCCGCCCTGGCCGAACTGGCGGCCGCCCGCAAAGGGGACGAGCGCCTGGAAACCCATCTGCAATCCCTGTATCTGACCGAATGCACCAAATGCCACCGGCAGGTCCCGGCGGATGCTTTCGTCTGGGAACGCGAGAGCGGGGTTTTGGCCGCGCGCATTTACCACTGTTCGTGTGGAGATAACGGAGAATATCCCGCCACCGAAGCAGACCAGACCCGGGCTGCCAGTCTCGCCGCTACAGATAGTTTGCACCGCTCGCGCGCACTCGAGCGCGTGGCCGCTCCGCACGACCCCGACCGTGTTCACGTGGAGGAAGCGCTGGAATGCTATCTACCCCGCGCCGTCTACGCGCTTATCACCATCATCAACAAACTGGATAGTTTTTCGCTAACGCCCGAGCGCCGCCGTGCCCTGTTGGCGCTCGTCCTGACCGCCTGCGACGAGGCCAGCGCCCTCTGGCCGCATCCCGCCGAGCGCCCGCGCCCGAAGCAACTGACCATCCCGCCGCGCTTCCTCGAGAAAAACGTCTGGCTGGCGCTCGAGCGCGGCGTGGATTTCTGGTCCGGCGGAGGGCAACTCGTTGAAGCGGTAACCTGGCCCTCGGTCCCGGGTGAAGCGGGCGGCCTGTGCCTGTTCGACGGTCCGATGCGCGACCTGGCTCCGCGTCTGAAAGATGTGTCTCTCGGGGCAGTTGTCACCGTCCTGCCGCGTCCCAACCAGGCCTTCTGGACGCTTTCGGCACTATGGGCCGGCTGGCTGTGGGGACGGGAGGCCGCCGCCCCGTTCAAGTCAGTGCTGCACCGCCGCCGCTACGACTGGAACTGGCATGCCGCCGCCCTGTATGCCGCCCTGAAAAACCTGTCTGATCACCTGCCGCTGAACGCGCCGCTCTTCGCCATCATCCCTGAGCCGGAATCGGCCTTTCTCTCCGCCGCGCTGCTGGCCGCAGCTGGATCTGGGTTCGAACTGACCGGGCTGGCCCTGCGCACCCGCCACGACCCGGCACAGATCCTCTGGCGGCGGCGCGCCTTCAGCCATGCAGACAAAGAACCGGCCGGAATTGACGCCGAGGCCGTCCGCCGGGCAATGGTCTCTGCCCTGCAGGAACGCGGCGAGCCGGTTCCCATCCTGCACTTGCACGCCGCCGGGCTGGCCGCCATGGCCGACGACCACAGTCTGCGCTGGCGGCCCGAGGCGCTGGCGCAGATCAACGTTCCCATCCTGGCCGCGCTGGCTGGCCCGGAATTCGTCCACCACGCCGAGAGTAAGAACCCGGAGATCGGTCTGTGGGGGTTGGCCGACTGGGACGCCGCGACCGATTCGCTACCCGACCGCGTTGAAATGGCCATCTTTCGCTTTTTGCAAAAGAATCCCGGCGCGGCACTGCGGGACCTGGAAACGGCTCTGAACGCCGAACTTCGCGGCCTGCTGACTCCTTCGCTGGGGCTGCTGCGCGCCGTGCTGGCCTCCTATGCGGTCGAGACGGACGGGCGCTGGAGCCTACGCCCGGAAGATTCTCCGTCCACGCGCCGCGCGGACCTGGATACTGCCGCGCAAGCTCTCACTGCGCTGGCGGCGCGGCTGGGAGTCACCCCCCAGCGGCAGGAAAGTCCCCAGCGGCTCATCCTGTGGCAGGATTCCGGTGAGACGGTTTACGCCTTTTACCTGCTGGCCTCCGCCGTCGCCGGGCGAATCCTGCGGCAAAACCCGTACCCGCCGGAACGCAGTCTGCTGGTCCTTCCGGGCGGGCGCGCCGGCCTGCTGGCCTATAAACTGGACCGTGACCCGGCTCTGAGGTGCGTGGCGGAGCGCTGGCATATCGTCAAGTTCCGGGCCTTGCGGCGGCTGTCCGAGATGACCGGTCTGACCCGCGAGCGTTTCGAAAAAGAACTCAGCGGAGATCCGATTGAGCCGCCCGAACAAATGAAACTGTTTTAGCCCGATTCCGTATAGCCTTTATGAATGTTTGCATTTGCTTGCATTTCGGCTCTAAAAACTCTATAATTGACCCATCATGCCCAACAATGCACTCAAACGTATCGGAGCAGCATCGAAGGTTCTTGTCATCGCCGCCGCTCTTCTGGTCTTTGTCGGCTGGTTCCTTAACACTCCACCGGGTCTCTTCGGCAAAGCGGACGCCATCGGGTATGCCGTCTGTCACCGCATCGGCGAACGGTCGTTCCACATCGGGAGTTATCAGTTACCGCTGTGTGCGCGCTGTTCCGGCATGTACCTGGGCGCGGTGACCGGGCTGGTTTTCCAGTCCCTCATTGGCTGGAAACGTTTGAAAATTCCGCACTGGAGCATCATTGCCCTGCTGGTCGTTTTCGTGGCCGCATTTGGGATTGATGGGTCCAATTCGTACCTTTACCTGCTGAAACAAGTTTCGCCGGGAATCTTACCGAATATCCCCAACCTCTACGTGCCCAACAACACCCTGCGTTTGTTGACCGGCAGCGGGATGGGATTAGGAATGGCCGTCATGCTTTTCCCGGCCTTTAACCAGACCGTCTGGGTTGACGGTGAAGATAAACCGGCCATCCCCGGCTGGAAAGCCTTCGGCCTGTTGCTGGGCATCCAGGTCATCTTCGACCTGCTGGTGTTGAGCGAAAGCCCGATCGTCCTTTATCCGCTGGCGATCATCAGCGCTCTGGGTGTTTGGCTCCTGTTGACCATCGTATACAGCATGGTCTGGGTGATGATTATGGGTCAGGATAACAAGTTTACGAAATTGCGGCAGTTGTGGCTGCCATTGCTGGCTGGCTTGACGATTGCCTTGATCCAAACCGCGGCCATTGACGCACTGCGGTTCTGGCTCACCGGAACGTGGGGAGCTTTTC
>JAPLGV010000238.1:2257-16526 GCA_026389975.1 Chloroflexota bacterium | reverse complement strand
TAGTTCTGACTGCTTTGGCGATCAGTCGGAACATTGAGCGCAAGACAGGGATCAGCATAAAACAATTCGTAAAACTGCTACGTCCTATCCGATCCGGTATTGTAACCTTCAATGGTAAAGAACTTTTGGCAGAAGCAGAGGTCCCTGAGACTACTTTAGTAGTGCTAGATAGGCTGTCTTCGGGACACTAAAATGAGCAAGTCAGGTATTAAAGAAGGAGTTTGATGTGATAATCAACTCATTTGCGGGTGAGATATTCGTAATCGTTTTCTATATGATCCTTCTGTCCATCCCGGTACTTGTTGTATGGCTGCTTTTAAAAACACTAAGAAAAATATCCCGCCATAGTGAGCAGATTGCGCAGGAAGTGAAGAAACTACGGGAGGAAATTCAGTCTTTAAGGGAAAAATTACCAGACAGTTCCCCAAAATGACGTGAAATGCAAAAAACGATTTCAGCGGCAGTTCAATTGCCGCCGAAATTTTATTTCCTGCACTCAGCACATGGACAGAGCGCCCGTAAGTAACTCCAGCGGTAAATCCCGGCAGCGTGCCCGTCCTCCCAGACCGGGGTGATGCCATACGAGCCGACCGGGACAACGTTGTTTATGCGGGTGGCGGGGGAGTCGGGCAGGTGCGCGGTGAAAACGGACGGGTCGGGAGTATCGCCCATTTTGTCATGCCCGCCGCGGCATTCAGCGCATGGACAGCCTGCCCGCAGCAAGGAGAATGTATACAGGCTGGTATGGCCGTCGTCCCAGATGACGGTCAGTTCTTTTTTCTCGCGGTTGGCAGTAATGGAGGTGGGTTTCATGGTTGTCTCTACGAAAAATCACGGTGACGGGATGACCGTCAAAAAATCCTGCGCGGCCCACCCGGCGCGGGAGGCGTCGTAGGAGGCGGTGAGATACCACCAGGTATAGCCATCGGCCTGTTCCGGTCCGTTCGTTACCAGAAAAACTTCGGAATCAAATGCCAGGAAGAGCGGTGCGGTGCTCAGTCCGGGTTCCGCACGGACGCGTAAGGCGTCCCCGCCGGTGGCGACCTGCACATAGACGCCGATGGCAATCTCACCCGCTACCGGGGTGGGGGAGGGCATCGCCGTGGGCGGGATGGGCGTCAGCGTGGGGGGCAGGGTGCGCGGCGTGGAGGTGGGGGCGGGGATGACGGTCAAAACGGCGGAGGCAGGTGTCAGGTCCGGAGCCGGCGCGGCAGGACGTCTTACCAGGATGTACACGAGGCTGGTGCACAACAAAACACTGGCAATGACCAGCGCAGCAATCAGCACTTTTCGGTTCAGAATATTTTTCATGATTATACAGGCAACAGGAAGAAGGCCAAGCCGAGGATTAAGTAGATGGCAATCAGGGCTACGCCTTCCAGCCAGGAAGATTCACCGTCCGCGGAGACAAGGGCGGCGATAATCACTCCGGCAATCAAGGCCAGCAGTTCGAAAGTATTGAAGATAAGCGTCAGCGGGTGAACGAGCGCCAGGCTGAGGAAGACCAGGATGGGTGCCACCAGCAGGGAGATTTGCAGGCTGGAAGAGACCGCAATTTCCACACTGAGCGCCATTTTGTTCTGCCCGGCGAACTGGACAGCCACCAGGTGCTCGGAAGCGTTCCCGATGATGGGGATGAGGATGATGCCCAGGAAGAACTCGGAAACTCCCAACCCGGCGATGACCGGCTCGACCACTCCGACCAGCACTTCGGAGAGCCAGACGATCCCGGCGGTGGCGAGCACCAGAATGACAATGGAGGTTGTCACGGACCACTTCGGCAGGACGGATGCCGGAGCGGGTTCCTGGGTGACGGGTGTGTCGCCCGACCTGGCAGCGTCCAGCAGGCCGAGAACGTAGAGGATGATCATGATGGCGGCCACGCCCAGGCTCAGGGCCTCGACTTTGGAACTGGTTTCCGTTCCGATGGAATGGCTGAAGAGCGATGGGATGAGCATGGCCAGCACGGCCAGCACCAGCAGGATGGCATTGCGGCTGGCGCTGCGTTTGTCGAAGACCTGGCGCCCGTGTTTGAGGCCGCCGACCACGAAAGAGAAACCCATTACCAGCAGGAGATTGCCCAGGATCGAACCGGTAATGGAAGCCTTGACCAGTTCCAGCAGACCAGCGCGGATGGCGACGACGGTGATGATGAGTTCGGCGGCGTTGCCGAGGGTGGCATTAAGCAGGCCACCGATGCGCGGGCCGGTGAAGTGGGCCAGGGACTCGGTCGCTTTACCGATGTAAGCAGCCATCGGGATGATACCGATACAGGTCAGGATGAAGACCGCCAGCGCAGGCCAGTGTAACAGTTCGCCTGCCAGGGTGAGAGGCAGGGAAAGAAGAAATATAACGAGCGGGTTATGGGATAGGAAGCGTTGGATGGCTTTCATGAGAAATTCAACTCTTGCGGCGAGTTTGATGAATTATACCTTTTCACCGCGCAGCAGGTAACCAGCCTGCGGCGGCAAGAGCACCTTCAACCCGCCCTGGATAACTTTGAGCGAGATCTGCTGGGCGCCAAGCATAGGCTCGCCGTCCATCTGGATGGAGAATGGTGTGCTCGACTCAATGTGAGCTTTGCGAAATGGGATGCAGCGGGCCTGATCCGAGGCCAGGTGACGCCCGGACTGCATGTCGAAAAAGTGGCGGAAGGCATCCGCCAGGGTCGAGCCAGAGAGCAACCATAAATCCATCAGACCGTCATCCAGATAGGCTTCAGGAGAAATCTCTGCCATTCCGCCAATATAATGGCGGATATTGCTGGCCACGGCTAACAGGTAATGACCCTCAACATGCTTATCATCCGCGCTGACGCGCAGATTCATCCCATGCCACAGAGTGGCGTTCCATACAGTGGTGGCGAAATATTCCGGTACGCCGAGATATTTCTCGAAGCGCTTGCGCGGCTCCAATTTTTTGACCGTCAGTGCATCCAGGCCGATGCCTGCCCACATCATAAAGGGCTGATCATTGCAAAGTCCTACATCAATCGCGCAGGGCTTGACTTCGGCCAGCAGCCGGGCATTCTCGCGCAATAGCCGCCAGCGCGGCCAGGTGAAGGCTTTCATGCCAAGTTCCAGCGCCCAAACATTGGCTGTCCCGGCTGGGAGTACACCCAAGGCGGTCTCTGAGCCGATCAGGCCTGAGGCTGCCTGACCGACGGTCCCGTCACCGCCGATGGCAAAAACGGCGCGAAAATTCTCCCGGGCAGCCATGCGGGCCAGTTGGGTGGTATGACGTCCATTGAGGGATTCGGCCACTTCCACGCGCCAGCCGTGATCATTCAGGGTGCGGATCACGCCGCTGATAAATGGGCGCACCGAGATGCGTCCGGCAGCGGGGTTGTAGATAAGCAGTGTGTCAGCCATGCCTATATTATACTTGGGGCGGGAGGGAACGAACCGCAAAAACGGCGTGTTATAATCCCCCCCAGGCAGCCTATGGAAGAGCCACAATTCCTGAATAAACGTTACCAACTGCTGGAACCGCTTGGCAAAGGGGGTATGGCCGTTGTCTACCGCGCCCGTGACCTGATGCTGGAACGCCTGGTGGCGGTCAAAGTGTTGCGCGAGGATTACTCGGGTGACCAGGCCTTTCAGGAACGCTTCCGCCAGGAAGCCAAAGCGGCTGCCAACCTGTCTCACCCGAATATTGTCACCATGCACGATTTCGGTCTGGATAACGGGCAACTGTTCCTGGTCATGGAATACGTCCCGGGTACGGACCTGAAGACGCTTATCAAACAGCGCGGCCGGTTCAGCCCCGAGGAGGCCCTACCGCTGCTCATCCAGGCTTGCGCTGGCATTGGCTACGCCCACCGTGCCGGGCTGGTCCACTGCGACGTGAAACCGCAGAACATGCTGGTGACGCCGGATATGCGGCTTAAAGTAGCCGACTTCGGCATTGCCCGTGCCCTTTCCACCATCCATCCTGATGAGCAAAACGACGTGGTCTGGGGTTCACCGCAGTATTTTGCCCCCGAACAAGCCTCCGGGGCAGCCCCCGCCCCGGCCTCGGATGTCTATTCGCTGGGAATCATCATGTACGAGATGCTGACCGGTTCGCTGCCCTTCCAAGCCACCACGGCCACCGTCCTTGCCCGCCTGCACGTTGAAGAAGAACCCCCATTGTTGAGTGAGATGATCCCGGATATTTCACCGACGCTGGAGCAGATCCTGACGAAAGTCCTTTCCAAGGAACCTTCCCAGCGTTACCGGACTGCCGATCAACTGGGACGCGTTCTGCTGAACTTTGGCAATACCAGGTCCGCTCCGGCACTGGCTCTGACCCCCGAAGCGGCTCCCGTTGCTATTACCGCCCCATCGGCAAAAGCCGAACCCGCGCCCGCCCCTGCTCCCGAGATTGACTGGGCTTCCGTAGGTCTGGGATTGGTCGCTCTGGTGGCCGTGCTGGGACTGATTCCGTTCTGGATGTGGATTTACTTCGTGTATAATCCGCCCATTCGGTAGTTCAACTCCGCGGTCTCTGTGGTAAAAATGAGACAGTCTTGTGTTATTGCTCCATCCATCCTGTCAGCGGACTTTACCCGTCTGGGCGAGCAGATTGCCGAATCCGAATCCGCTGGCGCGGACTGGTTCCACGTGGACGTGATGGATGGGCATTTCGTCCCGAACCTGACCATGGGACCGTTCGTCGTCGAAGCCTGTCGTCGGGCGACAAAATTACCGCTCGATGTGCATCTCATGATCGAAGAGCCGGAACGTTTCCTGGAAGCATTCGCCAAGGCCGGAGCCAGCTCTCTGATTGTTCATGTGGAAACTTGCCCGGATATTACCGGTACTTTGAAAACAATTAAATCGCTCGGCTGCAAAGCCGGGGTGACGCTCAACCCGGCGACCCCAGCCAGGTGCATCGAACCTGCATTGAACCTGGCCGACCAGGTGCTGGTGATGACCGTCCACCCCGGATATTCCGGGCAGGAGTTAATGCCGGAGATAATCTCCAAGGTGGCCGAAATCCGCCGCAGGTTGGACGAGATCCACTCGTTGGCCTGGCTGGAGGTGGACGGCGGGATTTCCGCGGCGACCATTTCCCGGGTCCGGGAAGCGGGCGCAGACGCGTTCGTGGCGGCAAGTGCAATTTTCCACCATCCGGATGGCATCGCGGCAGGCATCCGGTCTTTGCGAGAACACTTGCAGTAGTCCCGGTTCCAGCACGGGGCAATAAAAAGCCTCACTCCTGAGCCGGGGTGAGGAAAACAAAAATCACAGCTTGCGCCGTGACTTTGTCTGTAGATTAATAACTTATTACGCCGTCTTGACCAGCGTGCGGATACACTTGGTGCACAGCGTCTTCTTCACCTTACGGCCGTTCTCGATGACCGTTACCTTTTGCAGGTTGGGACGGTAGGGACGGTTGGTTTTACGATGAGAGAAGGAGACGCTATGACCGAAGGTAGTGGCCTTACCACAGTGAGCGCATTTCGCCATTTTTTGACTTCCTTTCTTGCCAGATAAACCCTGTACCTGTCTTTTGAGAGCGGCGTATTTTACCACGAAACGTATCCTTGTACAAGTCAAGTGTTATTAAAGAGTATAGAGGACAAAACTATGGGCAAAGAAACTACCACTTTAGGCACCATCCACATCTCGCCGAATGCTCTGGCGACAATTGCCTATCATGCCACGCTGACATCCTACGGCGTGGTTGACCTGGCACCGAAGAACCTGGCAGAGGGCATCGCGGCAACGATCACCAGGGAGCCGGCACACGGTATTGCAGTGCATTACAACGGCGAAGAAATTGATATTGATGTTCATATCATTATTGAATATGGCACGCGGATCACATCGGTGGCTGGCAGTGTGGCCAATGCAGTGCGTTTCCGGGTGGAAAAGGCGTTGGGAATGCCTGTTCACCATGTCAATGTCCATGTTCAGGGCCTGCACGTTAGCGATTCTGAATAAAGTGAGGAGAATTTAGAAGTATGAATCCGGATGTTCAGGCACGGCTGGATCGTCTAAAACTCACACCGATTGATGGGCAAGCTCTCAAGAAACTGGTCGAAGCAGGCCTGACTTGGCTGCGGGCCAACCAGCAAATGGTTAATGCCCTTAACGTATTCCCTGTCCCAGATGGCGATACCGGCACGAACATGGTCCTGACCATGCAGTCGGCTTACAACGAAATTGACCACATCGGTCAGCGCGGGATTGGACAGATGGCTGCGGCGGTTTCCCAGGGAGCGCTGATGGGAGCGCGCGGCAATTCAGGCGTGATTCTCTCCCAGTTGTGGCGCGGTTTTGCACGCGCTCTGCATAACCATGAGATTCTGGATGGCCCGGCGCTGGTGCATGCTTTTGCCGAAGCGCGTGACACAGCCTATAAGGGCGTTGTCCGGCCGGTGGAAGGGACCATTCTGACCGTTGCCAAAGACGCGGCGGCGGCTGCCGCTCAGGCCATCCAGGAGACAGACGATCCGTGCGAGATTCTGGCTCGCGTTGTCATAGAGGCAGACGCCTCGGTTCAGCGGACCCCGGAACTACTCCCGGTGCTCAAGCAAGCCGGTGTCGTTGACTCGGGCGGCAAGGGCCTGTATTTCATCCTGGAAGGGATGCTGCGCTTTGTCCACGGTGAGCCATTAGACACACCCACAGCAACCGTCCAGCCGCTTTCGGCGATGAATCTGGAGAACACGATGGATTCGATTGAGCCAGGACAGGATTACGAAGTAGTAGTGGATTTTGTTCCCAGAGAAAAGCTCGATTTGCAGAAGTTTTACGGCGAATTGGAAAAGATTGGTACATCCATCCAGATGGGCGAAGGCGAGGGGATGTACCGTATGCACATCCATGTCCCGACCGAGAAACGCTACGAGCCGATTGATTTTGTCATGAGTCTGGGCACCATCACCAAGATTGCCATGGAAAACCTGCTCGCCCAAATGGAAGGGATTGATCATAAATCTTCCGGGGCCCGCGTTGAACTGGCGAATGTCGAGCCGGGAAAGATTGCAGTAGTTGTGGTCTCGCCGGGAGCAGGCATCTCGCGCGTCTTCGCCAGCCTGGGCGTTGCGGCCATCGTCGAGGGCGGGCAGACGATGAACCCGTCCACGAAAGATATTCTGGATGCTTTCGAGAATTTACCAACCGACAAGGTTATCATCCTGCCCAATAACAAGAATATCATCCTGGCAGCCCAGCAGGCCAAGGACGTGACAGTCAAGAAAGTTTACGTTGTTCCCAGCTGCAGCATCCCGCAGGGACTGGCGGCGATGATGCACCTGAACCCCGACGGCGAAACAGAAGCGGTGGCTGCCAAGATGTCCAAAGCCATCGATGATGTGACAACGATTGAGGTCACGACCGCCACACGCACGGTCGAGATAGACGGCGTTTCGGTGGAGCAGGGACAGGTCATTGCCTTGGTGAATGGCAAGCTGGCCATCTCGGCGGCTACGGTGGAAGAAGCCTGCCTGGGAGCATTGGCACATGCCCATGCAGACGATTATGAGCTTATCACCCTCTTTCATGGCGAGGGTCTACCTACAACGGAGACCAACCGCATCGTGGATGTGATCCGGGCGGCGTATCCTGCACAGGAAATCGAATTGCAGGATGGCGGCCAGCCACATTATCAGTTTATTATCTCCATCGAGTAGCTGCTATTGCCGGAGCCCAGGCCTCCGGCGCTCATTTATGTCCAACGTTTGCATCCTCACCGATAGCACTGTGCAGTTTACACATCCGAATTATCCGGGGCATGAACGGGTGTATGTTATCCCATTCGAATTTCAAACCAGGACGCAGCAGGGGAATGAATCTCGGCCTCGTAGTGGTCTGGTCCAGCGGTTGATCCCACCTTCGCCGCAAGAGTTTGTCCGGTTTTACGCCCAGTTAAGCCGCGAGTACGATACGATTTTCGTGCTCACGCTTTCCTCCCAGCTCAATCCTACGAACAGGTTTGCACTTTCCGCTTCGGTGCAATACAGCAATCATGCCGCAATTGATGTGATCGATTCACAGACGACCGGTATCGGGCTGGGGCTCCTCGTCCAGGCCGCGGCCGCCGCGGCGTCTGCGGGTGCTCCGCTGGCGGAGATTGAACAACGGATGCGGGCATCCATCCCGCGTGTCTACATGCTATTTTGCATTCCGGAGTTGACGTATCTGGCCCATTCCGGTTACATGGACTATTCTCAGGCGCTGGTCGGAGAGATGATGAGAATGCTGCCCATTTTCGCCATCGAGGAAGGCCGCCTGACGCCAATGGAAAAGGTGCGCACGCGGCGACATTTGTTCGAGTCTTTTCTGGAGTTCATAAACGAATTCGACGCTCCCGCCTATATTGCCCTGGTGCGTGGTGCGAGCCACAACACAATCCGCACCCGGGCTGTGCGCCAGTACGTTCAGGATACTTTCCCGGATACGCTGTTCAGCGAGCATACCATTGCTCCGCATCTGGCGGCGTTATTCGGTCCGCAGAGCACCGGATTGGTCATCATGGAAAAGCTGGATTAGAGGTGAATATGAAAATCGGTTTTGTCACCGACAGCACTGCCGATGTTCCGGCTGATTTGGCCGGACAGCAAGGCATCGAAATTGTCCCGGTGTTGGTGAATATCGGCGGTAAGAGTTATACCGATGGAATCGAGATCAGCCGCGAGGAGTTCTACACCCGCCTGCCGGACCTGAACCCGCCGCCGACGACATCCTCTCCTTCGGTTGGTTCGTTCCAGGAACGCTATGAAAAATTGCTCCGAGCCGGGGCGGATTTTGTGATTTCCATCCATCCGCCGAATGAGTTGAGTGGAGTTTTCAATGCCGCCCGCCTGGCAGCGGAGGCATTCGGTCAGCGTGTCAAAGTGCTGGATAGTGGTCAGGTGAGCCTGGGGTTGGGGTTTCAGGTCATCCTGGCGGCGGAGGCTGCAGCCCACGGTGCCATTCTGGACGAAGTGACGGCGCTGGTGGACAGTGTCCGTCAGCGGGTGCGTTTGGCGGCCCTGCTGGATACCATTGAGTACATCCATCGCAGTGGACGTGTTTCCTGGGCGGTGGCCAAGATTGGCGGCATCCTCCGTCTCCAGCCGCTAATTGAGCTGCGTTATGGCATTGTCCATCGGCTGGGACAGGCGCGCACGCGCCTGCAGGGCATCGAGCGTCTGGTAGATGCACTCAATTCCTGGGGGCCGCTGGAACGGTTGGCTGTGTTGCACACCAACGCCGAATCTGCTGCCCGGCAATTGCTCGAAGAGGTAAAATCGAAGGTGATTGTCCAGCCATTGCTGGTCAACGTCACCACTGCCATTGGGACACACGTCGGACCGAACGGGCTGGGCTTTTCGGCGGTGCCGATCCAGTCCTAGAGACTTTCCCCGCACGCTTCCTTGTGATGATTCAAAAAACGGCGCTCCACTGAGCGCCGTTTTGCCTAGTTACAAAGGTTAATCCAGGTAATATGTCATTCTTTGCAACCCAATGGACGGGTCAAGATATTGCACTCGTACGCCTGCCGGAACACTCAGGCTGATGGGGGCGTAATTCAAGATAGCTTTGACCCCGGCTTCCATCAGCAGGTTGGTCACTTCCTGGGCTGCCGCGGCCGGGACGCACAACATCGCTACTTTGATT
This sequence comes from Chloroflexota bacterium, assembly GCA_026389975.1. Taxonomy (GTDB): domain Bacteria; phylum Chloroflexota; class Anaerolineae; order Anaerolineales; family Villigracilaceae; genus UBA877. The sequence goes on along the minus strand of JAPLGV010000238.1, from coordinate 6,933 downwards.
CCTGATTTCCGGATAGCCGTCACGATCTCTTTCGTGTCGTGCACGACAAAATGTCCCACTTGCTCGCCAATCTTGGCGGGGTCGTTATCAAAGACCATTGCCACGCGGAAGCCCCGGTCGCTGAAGCCCTGATAACGGGCCAGAGCGTGGCCCATATCGCCCATACCGACCACGGCCACGTCCCAGACGCGCTCCACCTTCAAGATTTCGCGCAGTTGATCAATCAAGAAAGCAATATCGTAGCCGGTGCCCTGTTTTCCGAATTCACCGAATTGCGAGAGATCCTTGCGGATTTGGGCGGCAGAGATGCCTACACTTGCGCCCAGTTCCTGCGAAGAAGTGGTCAGTTTCCCCTCGGCTTGTATGTGCCGCAGGGCGCGCAGATAGATTGGTAGACGACTGATGATGATATCGGGGATTGTTTGTTTATTCATATACTGCTCCTTGCATAAATTTCTGAACTAAAGCGGCCAAAAAGTAAGGAAAAAACGACGATTTGGGTTCAAATATTTACGCAGTACCCTGTAGTACCTCGGTTTGAATGTTCTGGACAAACTTTACCATAAAAAAGGGGTTTGTGCAATTCTTCTTTTCAGGCTCTTTGGGAATTATTGTGATAGAGGCAAAGATATGGTGGTGTTGGGCGGGCGAAGCCCGCCCAACACCACCTATTTACCCTATCGCCACGGCGATTCCCAGAGAACCTCATTTCACTATAATTTGAACGCTGAAATTCCCGCTGCCCTGAAGGTTGACGACCGACAGCGGGAATGGCAAGTAGTGACCGCCTGGAAAGGCGCGGTCGGGGTCTTCGGATTGAGACAGGTACGGGAATGAGTCCGTGAAGCTTTGTGCCGAGAGGGTCGCCTCGGTACGGACCTCGGCTTGGATCCCGTTGACCAGTCCCCAGGTCCACGCACCGGAGCCGGGTGCGGACCTGTATTCCGTTGGACCGAAGGTGAACGCCTGCGGATCCACTGCCAGCGGGATGCGGGTGCTGACCGGACCGGAAACCCGGTATGTGATTTCGATACCGTCCTCCAGCAGCTGATAGGTCTTGACGCGGCTGCCGTCCGGGCTGGTGAAGGTAATGCCTTCGGGAGTGACATCAGACGAGTAGAGCATCCAGGCATTGGGTTCATCGCTGAACGCTCCGGGGATTACGCTTGGGTCGGCGGCTTCGCCGAGTTCCGGGTGCCACTCGGACGGGTCGCTCAACCCGACGGTGAACTGGCTGGACGGCCCAACCAGTTGGTGCGGACCGGTCTCGTCAAGGTAAAAAAAATTTGTCAGCCGCGCACCGGCGGGGTCGAGGATGGCGTAAAATTCCTGGTTCGATAAGACGCATTCGGGCTGGCCGTCGCTATTCAGGTCATGATCGCAGTCGGCCTGTGCGGACGGATGTTCCGCCCAGCGCGCCGCTGCCAGCAGTTCTCCCACCTGACCGAGATAGTTGGTGCGCAGAGCCAGAAGCTTTTCGTCACTGGTCGGGGCAGTCAGCATGAAATAAGACTGCCAGGCGGAATCGGTTAGAGAGTTGTTGTGGGTGGCGCGCAAGGCAGCGAGAAACGGAGTTGCACCGGATGTCATCGCCGGTAGATGTACATCATGCGTCTCTGATGGAAACGTTATCAAATCTTCACCGGTCAACAGCCGAATCCACGGATGGGCTGCGATCCAGGCGAAGGTGGGACCGGCCATGTTCTCATTCCCCCAGGTGGAGTGGGGCAGGTCCCCGCCAAGCACTACCAGATCGGACAGGTCACCGGAAAACGCCGCTGCGACCAGTGCCCGGCGCACGTCGAGCGAGGGACCGTCCTGGGTGGCTTGGATTGCATCCGCGGCTGGGAGAGGGATGATCCGCGTCCTGCCGGAACGGGCCAGATGGGAGGTGGTGTCAAGCGGAAGGAATTGTGCCAGATAATTCGATTGGAGATTCGAAGCTGCGCTATAGACAAATTGGCTGGCGGGCAGGCCAAATCCGGCTGCGGCGCGGCGGCTGAAACCCAGTGAAATGTTCGCCGGTTCGCCAAAAGCCACGTCCGGAAGGATCAGCAGGCCGTGGCTGGTCAGGCTTTGGATTTGCGGCGTGATGCCCAGGTAGTCCAATGCGGCCAAACTGGCAGGAGTCTTCAAATCCAGCAGCGCCACCGGGACGCCATACTGCCCGGCGTTATCGAGGATATGTTTCAGGCCATGACGTTCCCCGCGCGGGCCGGTGTGCGCCCCGTCCCAGCGGCGCAGGGCCTGGGCGGGGGTGGCTGCGGGGAAAATGTCCCCAAAGACAAGCGCCAGCGGGGCGCGCTGAGTGGGCGGTAAGGCGTCCGAGCGGACGAGGTCGGTCACATCCGTTGGAGTAGAATCTCCCGGAGTGAAGGACGCGACTTGCAGGGTGAAGGGCTGGGGAATGTCCAGGAGGTTAAACCGTACGGTGACGGTATCCATCCACGGGTCCCGGATGAGGCGGGGGATCAGGTTGGAGTTTGCCGGTGTCACGCTTGGGCGGCCGTCGGCAGGGATGTTAATCGTCAGATCCCAGATATTCCCTCCGGGGAGGGTGTTGAGCAAGATTTGGAGGCGGTAATCCGGGGTGAGAGGCAGGTCAAGCAGGTCCACCCGGATTTCGAGATCCGAACCGAACCTGCGAATGTAGACGGCCAGGATGTCAGTAGAGGGGGTTGAAGTATCATCTACCGGGTCGAGCAGGCGTAAGTCAGCATAGACCCAATCCCGATGCGCAGGAGCCGGTACACAGGAGGCGATTAGCAGGAGGCAAAAAGCAGAAACCAGGAGGAACAGACTGCGCATTTCGTCTTACGCTTCCAGGGCGCGGACGCGCTCGTTCTCCGGCGCCCCCTTGCGGCCCAGCACCTTGTAGATTTTGACCGGTTCGCTTTTACCGCGGATGGCCAGTTGGATGTGTTTCAGCGGGCCGTTCCAGCGGGATGCCGCGAGGATTTCGCTGACCAGCAGCAGGAGAGCAGTACCTAGCAGAAGCCAGGTTTGCAGGGAATGATGGGGGCGGGAGGTTCTCTTCATGCCCTTATTGTATATTAAAAAGCGGTGTAAATCTTACGGGCAACTAAAACTGTAAACAGATTTGTTTGTCAGGGGAAGTTCGACCCAGATGCGGCTACGGATTATTCTGCACGGCCAGTGTGTAAGCCACCAGCCGCAGTCCATCTCCGGCGGAGGGGGCCAGGTGCATCAGGTAAACCTGACCGGCGGGGAGCAGGATGGATTTTCCCGTCTCGCCGCAAGCCAAAGCGCCCCAGCCGGAGAGCAGCGTGCCGCCCTGCCACAGTTCCACCGTCAGAGTGCCGTTGCCGGTACAGGCCAGGCTGATGTTCAGCCGGGCATTTGTCCCGCCGGCGGTATAGGGTGTGAACTCGACCCAATCTTCGGAATCACCCTCCGGCGTGGAGACCTGGCTGGAATAAACGAACTGGTGCGTGCCTGTGCCTGAAAAAGCAACGCGGATGGCCGGGCTGACGGATGAATCACCATCGGCGTAAGCCGGACCGACCGTGGGCGTGGGAGGGATGACCGGGCCGGAGGGAGTCCCGGCTGTGCCGGGTGTGATCACGATGCCGAAATCATCGAGTACCGGCAGGTCAGCGGCGGAGTCCGTCTGGATGTATTGCGAGGTTACCCAGCCACGCCCGCCGGGGCCAGCAGGGTAGTCAATCTGGAACCAGGAGGCAGTGGTGTTCTTGCCGGTCAGGGAGACCGCCACACCCGGTTCGAGCAACCCAAGGGTATCAAAGGTTGTCCCCGGCCCGCTGCGGACGTTCAAGCGCTGGATCACGCGCCCGGTCGGACCGACCGGGGTCGGCGTGGCATCCACCGGGACATCGGTCCCTGGCGCGACTGTGACGTATTGTGCGGCCACCCAGCCGCGTCCCTGCGGGGCGGCGGGATAGAGAATCTGGTACCAAGCCCCCTGGTTGTCCCGGGCGGTGATCTGGATTTTCTCTCCGGCTTCCAGTTGGCCGAGCGAGTTGTAGCCGGTACCAGGCCCGCTGCGGACGTTGACCTTGATGGTGAGTATCCCATCAATGGGGATGGGGATGGCTGTCAGCGTGGGCTGCGTGATAGTCCCGGTTCCAGCATGGGGCAGGGGAGTGACCGGAAATGTCGGCGTTTGGGTGGGGAGCGCCGACGGGGAGGCGGTGGTCGATGGAGTGGCAACCGGTTTCGGGGTTCCGCAGGCTGAGGCGAACAAGGCGAGCATGGTCAACAGGAAGGCAAGTTTCTTCATCGGCTGGGTTTTACTGTTACATGCAAATATCTCTGAACTGCCACAGCCAAAAGAGAGATAATAAGTGACGATTTGGGTTCAAATATTTACGCAGTACCATGCAGACCATTCACCGAAACCAAAAGCCAGCCGGCAACGGCTGGCTTTTGGTATTTCATACCAGTATCAGGGCTGGACGATGATCGCCGAATTCAGGATCGAGTCAAAGGTGACCTGGTGTTGTGTCCATTCGGTTTGGGGGCAGGCGCCCATGAACAGGATGACCTCATCGTTCCGTAAAACGGTGATGATATAGGCTATAAATAGGGTGCCGGTGTCGGAATTGGGTGAGCTAATAACGCCCGAGGCAGCCGGATATCCGCTCAGCGTGAAAGTACGCGGGTCTTGAGCCTGGCTGATATTGGAGTCTACAGCG
>JAPLGV010000238.1:0-2245 GCA_026389975.1 Chloroflexota bacterium | reverse complement strand
CGTTGACGGTGAACGGGAAGCCGCTGGCCGGCATAACAGGCATTATGATCATCATGGCTCCGGTCTCGAGGACGTTCGAGGGGTTCAGAAGCTCCGCAGAAGAGGCGAAGGTGATTGTATAGCCATTAGTGGCATCACCTGATTCGGAATATTGCCAGGTAAGCGGATAGGTCAGGCTGATTCCGGCGGCGAGGTTGTTATAGGTCAGGACGCTTGGCGTTGGCGTTGAGGTTGGGGTCGGGGTTGAGGTTGGGGTCGGGGTTGAAGTTGGCGTTGGTGTGGCGAAGAAACCGGAAATAATGGGAATATTTTGACCAAAGAGGAAAACCCCAACGATGACGATACAACACAGGCAAAGTACGACCGCGCCAATGGCGAGGCCGATCCACATGCCTTTACGGGAGCGTTGGGGAGGCGGCGGGGGTGGATAATATTGTGCAGACCCTGGTAAGGTTTCCATAATGCTACTCTCCTTATTATGTGAATGGATTAGGAATCAGTTGCCTATATTCTAGCATAAAAGTCAGTTAGCGTATCAACCCAAAATCAAGGTTCTGCGGGAATCAGCGTGGCGATGGGGATATCTTTCTCTCTGCCCCGGAAATTCCCAAAGACCCAAAATCAAAATGCACTGCCTGGTGGCAGTGCATTGGGAGTGCCCCTGGGCAGACTCGAACTGCCCTTTTTAGCTCCGGAGGCTAACGCTCTGTCCACTGAGCTACAGGGGCGGGTGAGAAGATTTTACCACTATATAGAGTAGACCCTACCCACAGGGTGCTTCGCAAAAGGTCTTCGAGGCCTTCAAGGTCTGGCCTGTCAAACCTGCACAAGCGGCGCGAGTTGCGCCATTTCGGCACGCAGTTTCTGGAGGATTGCCATGTTTCCGCTCTCATCGCCCAGTCTGGCAACTTGCTGGCGCTTATGGGCATATTCACCGCAGAGCTGGTAGAAACGAGCCGTCTTGAGATACTTTCCAGTGAAGATGGCGGCAATTCGTGCAAACATCTGGAGCCAGGCCGAAGAGGCCGTGTGAAAGTGAGACGGTGTGATTGTCCTGGCCTGAACTTCGGCGGCCAGGTATTTTTTCAAATACTGGTGTTCGCGCCTGGTGGCCCAGATGACGATGCCGAACATAAACAGCCAGCCGGTCCAGTCTATAGCGGCGCCGATTGCCAATCCCCCCAATCCGCTCAAGAAGACCGCCATGGTGTTATGGAAGGCATGGGCGAACATGCCTACGGCCAGTCCCAGCAAAGGGGCAATAATTCTAACGAACCAGTTCTTATTGAGGCGGGCAATTGCCAGCCCGATGCCGAAGAAGGCGGTATAGAAGGGATGCTGCCAGCCGACCAGAATGACCCGGATGAAGGTCAGGGCAAGTAACCCGCTCCAGCCGCTCTCCTGGAATCCGTAGGTATAAATATAGTAGACATTTTCGGTGGCGGCAAACCCCAGGGCGGCTATTCCGGCATAAATAATGCCGTCCAGGACCGAGTCAAATTCGCGGCGGAAGACGAGGAAAACGGCCCATACTGCCAACCCTTTGAGCGTTTCTTCCACCAAGGGGGCGACGAGCGATCCGGTGGCAATATCGGCGGCGACGCTCGAATTGGTGAAAACGTAAATTCCCAATCCCAGTGTGGTATTGATGATGAATGCACTGCCTGCGGCGACGACTGCGCCCCAAATAAAAACACCGCCCAGCAACAGGAGCGGTTCCTTTTCGTAGCGGTCGAGCCAGTAGAGAATATAAGCGAACAGCAGGGCTGTGGAAAAGCCGATGAACCCAGAAGCAAGCAGTGCCATTGTATCCTCCGGCGAGCAAAGATGACCTATTTTATCGCAATTCCATGATAAATGTAATTAGCCGAAAGACGGGCGTGCCTCCTTCGGGGGTGCTTAGCGAGGAGCCCGTCCCACAATTTTCGGATAGGTTCTTACTTTAGAATCAGACGAGTGCGTTCGATGCGCGTGGTTTCGAATGGAAACCCGAGGGCATCCAGCACTTGCTCGGGACGGCCGGTGGCACCTTCGCGAGCGGCTAAGCGCATGTGCAGGCGGAGTTCCCCGGACCCGTCAGCGGGCAGCAGTTCGAGCGACTCGATCAAAGGCCGCAGGTCGTAGGTTTTGCCGCGCCGTTCACGAGAGAGGGAGGTGGCTCCCAGCAGCGCGGAGATGCCTTTCACCAGACCGGGTCCGTCACCCGGTTCCAGCGAAGTAGTCCCGGTTACAGCGGGGTAGTCCC
>JAPLGV010000205.1 GCA_026389975.1 Chloroflexota bacterium | reverse complement strand
AGAATTGTCCCCAATTGTCCCCAATACCCTTGTCCCCAATAACAAAATACCCCAATACCCTGTTAGGAAAAGTTGAAAAGTGGACACATCTAAACTTGAAAAGTGGATACCCAATAAAGGGGTTCACAATTAAAGTTAAAAAATGGACAAGTGGTCCCCCAAGGGCATAGTCAAGGAATGGACCATTTTATGTTGGAACCAGATGCGGACTTCCAGAGCATTATTAGGGAGGTCGGGGACCAGGTGGAGTTCGACATCTTCACGTAAAGGGACATGTGGGACCTCGATGTCCTGGTTGAAGAGCGAGATGCGGCGGTAGCCATTCACGATGCGAGACCCGTGTAAGCAGAAGACGTCTTTGGGAGAGGTGTACGGTTTGGGCAGGGAAAAGGGCCGGAAGAAGCTGTTGCCGTTTTTTCGAGCATTTTCGAAGCGCAGGCTGGGGATCTCGCCGGTGGTGGAGTGGACCTGGTGGTTATTGTAGCGGTCGAGCTCGTCGCGCAGGACACTGCGTACATCGTCCAGGGAGTTAAGTTTTTCGAGGGCACAGGTGCGGACGATGCGATCCTGGAGCCAGCGGTAAGGGCGTTCCACCTTGCCCTTGGCCTGAGGCGAGAGGGCATAGGTGACGTTCACCCGTAGCAGGCGCATGACCTGACGCCACTGAGGGTCGATGTCGTCGGTTTGGAGGACATGCTTGCGCCAGACGCTGTCGCGTTTTTGGACGAAGCGGAAGACCCGCAGGTTGTCCACATAGTAGGATAAAGGCAATCCATTTGTCTGCAGGACAGCCTGGGCAGCCTGAATATGGGCCCAGGAAGTCTCCTGAGTGACGAAATCGGCATACAACAGCTTGCGGCTGTAATCATCAATCGAGGTGATCAGGGTCCATTTCTCTTTTGCAAAGGGTGACCAAAGGTGGGTGGAAGCATCGTGTTGGATCAATGCACCGATGGCAGTAGTGACCACTTCCCGATCATGGATCTTTCCTTTGCGCCGGGGCCGATAACACTCCTGTTCCTTGGCCCTTTTGATGATCGTAGGCAGGGAGACCTCAATCCCTTTACGTTTCAAGCGATCCCGAAGCGCTGAGTAGTTGTAACTGGAGATCGGCAGTTCCGGATCCTCCACCAATTCCTTCTCCCGCTTCAGCTCCTGCTGGATGACCTGCTCTGCCTCAACCGCAAGTTTCCCAGGCGTATGTCGCTGATAGCTCACCGAAAACCCAGACGGGTCAAGGCGATATGTTTTCAAAAGAACAAAAAATTGACTCTTGCCTACCCCTAAAATTTCCTGAACCTCCTCGCGGGTTAACTGGCGATCACAATAGTTCCTAAAGATCAATCGAATTTGTTCATCTGTCAGCCGCCGATGAATTTGTTCCATGTTGGCCTCCTTTTTGGCTGACACTTTATCACAATTGTCCAGTTTTCAACTTTAATCCCTTATTTTGGCCTTTCCGTTTGGTGTCCACTTTTCAGCTTTAAAGTGTCCAGTTTTAAAGTTTAAATAACAGCCAACAGGAGAACATTGACAAAATCATTCCCCTCCCCCATTCTCGCGTCCCAGAAAGCAGCGTTGGCATCCCAGGCTGAACGGGTCTCATCATTGGCTTTGCGAAGATTGTCAATTGTCATCTTTATCTCCTGTTGGAAGGCTCCGGTAATCCTTGAGCAACTCGTGTGACCAATCCGGCTGGCAGAACGGGCTGCTCGGCCTGAACTCTTCCAGGACCGGCTTGATATCGAGCCCCGGTGTGCCATCCATTGCGTCCAGTCCCTCCACGAACAGGCTGCGCGGCCACCAGGGTGACATCGAGACGCAGTTCAGGATGTGGATGGTCACAACAGAATTAAACCATAGATAAATACGGATGGATCTCTCCCATCCGTGTTCATTCAATTCATCCGTAAATGCTCAGACCACCAACCTCAACGGCTCTTCCAAGAACACCCCCAGCGCCTGCATGAACTTTGCCGCCTCTGCCCCGTCGCTGATGCGGTGATCCACCGAAATCGTGGCTTTCATGCGCCAACCAGGTTTAACGACGCCGTTTTCTGACACTGCCACTTCCCGCGCCGAGCCAACCGCTAATATCGCGGCTTCGGGCGGGTTGATGATGGCGATGAAGTTCTCCACCTCATACATGCCCAGGTTGGAGATGGAGAAGCTCGAGCCTTCGATATCATCGGGCTTTACCTTGCCCTCCCGCGCCCGGGCCGCCATGGCCATGACTTCCGCCGCAATCTGGCGCAGGGGCTTCTGGTCCGCATCCCGGCAGACGATCGTCAGCAGGCCGCCTTCGACGGAGACGGCCACACCGACATTAACCTGTCGGTGGTGAAGGACTGAATTGCCATTCAACGAGGCGTTCAGGTTGGGGAACTGGCGCAAAGTAAGAGCCACAGCCTTGATGATGAAATCGTTGACCGAGAGTTTTTCATTCTCCGGCACGATCTTATTGAACTGCGCCCGCAGGTCCATCAGCGCGTCCATTTTGTATTCGTGGGTCACATAGAAGTGCGGGATGCTCGCCTTTGACTCGGCCATGCGCCGCGCAATCGCCTGACGGAGTTTGGACATACTCACAGTCTCATCAACCGCTGATGAAGGACGATGGACGACGGACGACGGAGTACTAACGATGGTCTGTGGTCCATGGTCTGTGGTCGGCGATCCACCCGCCAGCGCTGCTTCGATATCGCGTCGCACGATCCGTCCACCCGGACCAGTGCCTTTGATACTGGATAAATCCACTTTCTTTTCGCTGGCAATTTTTCTTGCCAGGGGCGAAGCCTTTACGATTGCTGATTGTAGAATTTCGAGCTTCGGACTCTCTACGCTCGATTCTCGCCTCTCAGTTTTTACCTGTTTACCTGATCCCTGATTACCTGATTCTTGGATCACTTCTTCGGCAGACCCAACAATCGCAATAGGTGAACCAACTGGCACAACCGATCCTTCCTCAACAACTAAAAGACGCACCACACCGCTGGCGGAAGATTCGACTTCCACCGTCGCCTTGTCGGTCTCGATCTCGGCCAGCACATCGCCCTTGTTGACGGTCTCGCCGACTTTCTTCACCCAACGGACAAGCGTGCCCTCGGCCATGTCGAAGCCCAGTTTGGGCATGCTGATGGTCTCGGCCATTACAGCACCTCCCTGACGGCCGCCACCACGTCGGCGGGTTGCGGCAAAGCGGACTGCTCCAGCGCCCGGTTATAAGGCAGCGGAACTTCCTTCTGCGCCACGCGCACCACAGGCGCGTCGACGTAATCAAAGGCCTGTTCATAGATGCGGCTGGAAACTTCCGCCCCCACGCCGTACGATTTCCAGCCTTCTTCGACGATGACCGCCCGGTTGGTCTTCTTGAATGACTCAATCACCGGGCCTATGTCGAGCGGGCGCAGGGAGCGCAAGTCCACGATCTCAGCCTCGATGCCATCCTTGGCCAGTTCCTCAGCGGCCTTCATCGAAATTTCCAGGCCCTTGGAATAGGTCACAATAGTGACATCCTTACCCGGACGCTGGATGGTGGATTTGCCAATCGGGACAATATAATCCCCATCCGGGACTTCGCCCCGCACCTGGTACAGCGTGGCGTTTTCGATGAACAGGACCGGGTCATTGGACCGGATGGATGCTTTCAAAAGACCCTTGGCATCTGCCGGTGTCCCGGGCGAGATGACCTTCAGGCCGGGGAAATGGGCGAAAATGGCATCCGGGGTCTGCGAATGGGTGGCACCCAGTTGGCGTCCACCACCGCCTACGGCGCGGATCACCAGCGGCAGGACGAACTGTCCACCAAACATATAGTGCAGTTTGGCGGCTTCGTTGACGATGTGGTCCATGGCCGAGAAGGCGAAGTTGATGGTCATCAGTTCAGCAATCGGCCGCAGGCCGGTCATGGCCGACCCGATCGCCGCGCCGATGATGGCAGCCTCGGCAATGGGTGTATCGCGGACACGCTCCCCACCGAAGTGATCGTAAAAACCCTTCGTTACCGCGTAGGAACCACCCCAGACACCGACTTCCTCGCCAAGAATAAAGACGTTTGGATCCCTTTCCATTTCCTCCCACATGGCCTGGGAGATGGCTTCGCGCATCGTGATACGGGCCATGCTACACCTCCTCCACGTAGACGTGGTTAAAAAGTGTATCGAGACCCGGCTCCGGGCTGGCTTCTGCAAACTCGACCGCTTTCTGAACGTCCGCCTTGGCACGCGTCTCAATCTCCTCGAGTGCCTTTGCAGTTGCCTTTTTGTTCCCGGTCAGGAAGGCATGGAAAACACCTATCGGGTCATGTTCTTCCCACTTCTTGACTTCCTCCCTCTTGCGGTAGCGTTCGGGGTCGCCCATTGAGTGGCCGCGGAAGCGGTAGGTCATGATTTCCAGCATATTCGGTCCGGACCCGCTGCGGACCGTCTCAATGGCCTTCTTAGCTGCTTCGTAGACCGCCAGCACATCCATCCCGTCCACGCGCTCATGCGCCATACCGTAGCCTTCGGCCTTCTGCTGGATTTCGGACACCGCCGAAGCGCGCTCAACCGCTGTCCCCATTCCATACATATTGTTCTCGCACACCCACAGCACGGGCAGTGTCCAGACCTTGGACAGGTTCAACGCTTCGTGGAAGAAGCCGATATTAGTGGCCCCTTCGCCGAACATGCAGATGGTCACTCCGTCGCGGCCGGCATACTTGTCGCCCAGCGCCAGCCCCGCAGCGAGCGGCAGGTGCGCCCCCACAATGGCATGTCCGCCCCAGAAATTCCTGGTCACATCCGCCATGTGCATCGAGCCGCCGCGGCCTTTTGAGATGCCGGTGGATTTGCCCATCAGTTCCGCCATCACCTGGTTGGCCGGTATACCACAGCTAATGGCCACACCATGGTCACGGTAGGCCGTGATGACCCGATCCTGCGGCTGGCGGGCAGCGATCAAGCCGGTGCTGACAGCTTCCTGCCCGATGTAGAGGTGCATGAACCCACCGATTTTCCCGGCCTGGTACAATTCAGCCCCGCTCTCTTCCAGCCGGCGGATGAGCACCATCTGATAATACAAATCCAGAAGTTTTGCTTTATCCATTCCATTCTCCAAATAATTCGTATCGGACTGATTATATCCAATATTTATCAGTTTTTTATAGGAAATTCAAGAGGAGTTCGCATGCTGTGGTATATTCCCCTCATGCCCTTCGCCTCCGCCGCCACACAAACCCTCGACTTGCTCTCCGTTCCCTACCGCGTTTTCGAGCACCCGCACCCGCCCGAGTCGCTCGAGCAGGCTGCCCACGAACGTGGACAGACCCCCGAGCAGATCATCCGCAGCATCCTGTTTAGATACGAGAAGGAAAATTTCTTCCTGACCCTGATGGCCGGACCGGGACAGATCTCCTGGCGCAAGTTGCGCGCCCACCTGGGCGTCTCGCGCATCTCGCTGGCAACCGAAGACGAGGTGCTGGCTGTCACCGGCTACGCGGTCGGGACGGTTTCGCCGCTCGGCTTGCCGCGTCCCATACACATTCTGGCCGATATAAGCATCTTCCGCCCGCAGGAGATTTCCCTTGGCTCCGGGGTGCGAGGGGTGGCAATTATTTTGAAATCTGCAGATTTACAGCGGGCATTGGGGAAAATCGAGGTTAAACAATTTTGTTAACGCGGCTCATTATCGGTCGCGCTTATAATTGAGACAAGCCTTTCCATAATCCCGCAAGGAGATTTTCATGAGCGAAGAAGAGAAGAAACCCGAAGAGAAAAAACCTGAGGAAAAGAAACCGGAACCCAAAGACAATCTTGTCGAGACCAAACACAGCCTCGTGATTGATGGGAAGGAAATCAAGTACACTGTCACCGCCGGGACGATGGTGATGAAAGAAGAGACGCCCGACCGCGAGAAGGAGTCCGAGGGTGAGAAGCCCAAGGCGGTATTCTTCTTCGTCGCCTACACCAAAGACGATGTGGAGGACAAGACCAAACGCCCGCTGACCTTCTCCTTCAATGGCGGCCCCGGCTCCTCGTCGGTGTGGCTGCATCTCGGTCTGCTCGGCCCCCGGCGCGTGGTCATGGGCGACGCGGGCGAACTCCTGCCCCCTCCTTACGGCCTGACCGATAACGAGTTCTCCCTGCTCGATCAGACCGACCTGGTTTTCATTGACCCGGTCAGCACCGGCTATTCGCGTCCGGTGGAAGGCCAGAAAGCCAGGGATTTCCACGGCTTCAAGAAAGATATCGAAAGCGTCGGGGACTTCATCCGTCTGTATACCACCCGATATGGACGCTGGTTCTCGCCCAAATTCCTGGCCGGAGAAAGCTACGGCACCACACGCTCCGCCGGGCTGTCTGGGTATCTCCAGGAACGCCACGGCCTGTATCTGAACGGCATCATGCTTATCTCAGCAGTGCTGGATTTCAGCACGCTGGAGTTTGGGCCGGGCAACGACCTTCCATATGTGCTCTTTCTGCCCACCTACGCCGCCACTGCTTGCTACCACGGTAAAGTGCGCACCCGCAGACCCATCAGGAAATTCCTGGCCGAGGTCGAGAAGTTCGCTGCCGGGGAATATGCGGCTGCCCTTGCCAAAGGCGCATCGCTCAGCAAACGCCAGCAGACTCTGATTGCCGGGAAACTGGCGCGTTACACCGGCCTGAGCCAGGAATATATCGAGCAGACCAACCTGCGCCCGGTCATCTTCCGCTTCTGCAAGCAACTCCTGCGTGACAAGCGCCGCACGGTGGGCCGCCTCGACAGCCGCTTCCTTGGCATGGACCGGGATGCGGCCGGCGAAGTTTGGGAATCCGATCCCAGCATGGACGCCATCCTCGGCCCCTACACCGCCGCCCTGTATGATTACGTCCACACCGAACTCAAATACGAGTCTGATTTGCCTTACGAAGTCCTGAATGGTAAAGTCTGGCCCTGGTCCTACGCCGACCACGAAAACCGCTACGTCAACGTAGCCGAGACTCTGCGTCACGCCATGTGCGTCAACCCGCACCTGAAAGTCCACGTGGCAAACGGCTATTACGACCTGGCCACACCTTACTTCGCCACCCAGTACACCTTCAACCGCCTCGGTCTGGAGAAGGAACTGCAAGGCCACATTACCATGAGTTACTACGAAGCTGGGCACATGATGTACGTTCACACGCCGTCCATTAAACAGCTGAAACAAGACCTGGCAAGGTTTATCCAGAGTGCCATCTCATAACCCCGTAGCAGAAGTGCACATCGTTCCCCAAGGGACCTTGCTGCACCCCCAACTGTAAAAATCATGCGACCAATACCCCATCTCACCTTCCTCTGTTTTCTCTTCATCTCAGCCTGCGCAGACCTTGCAGGGTGCGGACCTTCCCCCGAGGAGCAGTCCACCATGACTGCCATTGCCCAGACAGCCACCGCCGCCGCCTGGACCCGCACCCCGACCTCCACCCGAACCTTTACCCCCACCTCAACATCCACGCCCACCGCGACCTCCACCCCTACCAATACCACCACACCCACATTCACTCCCACCCCCACCATCACTCCCACGCCCACCTTCAACTTTCCCAAAGTGACGGTCAATGTTGCCAACCTGCACTGTCAGTTCGGGCCAAACAAGGCCTATCTCCACGCCCGCGACTTGCACGCCGGAGATACCGGTGTCGTCTGGGGACGCGATGTCTACAACCAGTGGCTCTACGTCAGAATGAGTAACCTCGACATCCCCTGCTGGGTGCACAAAGCCTACGTGGACATCGAAGGTGATCTCACCAAACTCCTCGTCCAGCAGGTGAACTTGCCCATCACGAATGCCCTTTACGCCCCACCGACTAACGTTGAGGCTGAGCGCCAGGGAGACCAGGTCACTGTCTCCTGGGATCTGGTCTCGATGACGGAGGACGACGACCGCGGCTATTTCCTTGATGTGTGGGTCTGTCAGAATGGAAATTACGTCTGGATGCCGATCGGTCTGCCAGACCAATACACGACCTCGGTTACATTCACCGACCAGCCGGGCTGCTCCCAGCCATCGGGTGGCAAAATCTATACCGTCGAGAAACACGGTTATACCGACCCCGTAGACATCCCCTGGCCATCCTACGAAGAGAAACCGGTGGAAGAAACGCCTACACAATAAGATGAAATCGAGTTCGGGGAAAAGGCCTGCAAGTTCTCTGATTTGAGCGAAATAACACAACACCGAAATAAAAAAATGCCCGACAGGTGTCGGGCATTTTTGTCTATTGTTTATTGCTACTTGTCTTCGGCGATCTTCTTACCGCTGTACTTCAGCGCCGAGTGCGCCGCGGATAGTCTGGCAATCGGGACACGGAAGGGCGAGCAGGAAACGTAGTTATTGCCAATCATATGGCACCACTCGATAGAGTCGGGGTCGCCGCCATGTTCGCCGCAGATGCCCACTTCCAACTCGGGGCGGGTCTTGCGGCCATCGTCAATCGCCATCTGCATCAGCTTGCCCACTCCGTCCCGGTCCAGAGTCTGGAACGGATTCTTGGGCAGGATGCCCGCAGCCACATAGGTCACCAGGAAATTGCGCTCGGCGTCGTCGCGCGAGTAACCGAAGGTCATCTGGGTCAGGTCATTGGTACCAAAGGAGAAGAATTCAGCCAGTTTGGCGATCTCTCCGGCGGTCACAGCCGCGCGCGGGATTTCGATCATCGTACCAAACTTGTATTGGAAGTCCACCTTCTTCTCTTCTGTGACATCCTTGGCGATGCGGACGAGACGCGGCTGGATCCATTCCAGTTCCTTGACCGTGCCGGTCAGCGGGATCATGACCTCAGGCTTGACCACGATGCCGCGCTTGGTACAGTCCGCGGCGGCTTCGAAGATGGCGCGCACCTGCATCTCTACGATTTCGGGCATGAAGATGCTCAAGCGGACGCCACGCAGACCCATCATCGGGTTGGATTCGTGCAGACTCTTGATGGAGGCCAACAAGTCTTCTTTTTCCTTCAGACCCTTGGTCTCGCCCTTGACACGCATGGTCACAACTTCTTCGAAGAGTTTCTCTTCGTCGGGCATGAACTCGTGCAGAGGCGGGTCAATCAGGCGGATGATGACCGGATAACCGTTCATCGCTTCGAACAAGCCATCGAAATCCTTGCGCTGAGTCGGGAGCAGCTGGTTCAGGTAGCCGGTGCGCTCTTCGCTGGTCTCGGCCAGGATCATCTTCTGTACAATCGGCAGGCGCTCGGTCTCGAAGAACATGTGCTCGGTACGGCACAAGCCGATGCCTTTGGCACCATACGAACGAGCGCGCTGGGCATCCTTGGGATAGTCCGCATTGGCCCATACCTGTAAGCCGGGGGCTTTGCGACCATCGGGCAGGATGCGGATATCTTTACGGGCCGCGAGTTCATCCGCCCAGCCGAGCAGGGTCAGCAGGTCAGTCTGTTCTTCGATCTTGGCTTCAACGGTCGGGATCTTACCAATGAATACCTTTCCCGTTGTACCATCCACGGAAATCCACTCGCCTGCCTTCCTTAACAACTTTGCCATCCGCTTCCATGGTGCGATTCTCGAGGTCGATCTTCATCATTGAAGCACCAACCACGCAGGGAATGCCGAATTGGCGGGCCACCACAGAGGCGTGCGAGGAGGCCCCGCCTTCACTGGTCAATACGCCCTGGGAGGCGATCATTCCATGCACATCATCCGGCTTTGTAAAGGGGCGCACCATAATCACTTTCTGTTTTTCTTCCTTGGCCATACGCTCAGCTGTGTCAGCGTCAAAATATACCTGGCCAACCGCTGCGCCTGGTGAAGCGTTAACGCCCGTAAGGTAGTAAGCGCCCGATTTTTCTGCAGCTATCATTGCCTTCTCATCGAACTGAGGGTGCAGGAGCGCATCCACAACTTCGGGAGTAACGCGCAATACAGCCGCTTCCTTGCTGATCAGTCCTTCATTGGCCATATCTACTGCGATCTTGATGGTGGATTTGGCGGTACGCTTGGCGTTCCGGGTCTGGAGCATCCACAGTTTGCCGCGTTCGATGGTGAACTCGACATCCTGCATGTCTTTGTAATGCTTCTCCAGCTTGGCAGTGATATCCATGAACTGTTTATAGGCTTCGGGCATCTTTGTACCGAGTTGTTCGATCGGGTCAGCGTTGCGGATACCGGCCACCACATCTTCGCCCTGGGCATTCATCAGATACTCACCATAAAATTTGTTTGCGCCGGTAGAAGGATTCCTAGTGAAGCAGACGCCTGTTCCGGATGAGTCGCCCAAATTACCAAATACCATAGCTTGGATATTTACGGCTGTACCTCGAAGTCCCTTAATGCCATTGAGTTCTCGATATCTGATAGCGCGATAATTATTCCAAGAATTAAATACCGCATCAATGGAACGCTTCAATTGGATCAAAGGATCCTGGGGGAAATCAATTCCCTTAGCTTCCTTAATTACTGCCTTGTATTTCTTAACTATTTTCTG
>JAPLGV010000387.1 GCA_026389975.1 Chloroflexota bacterium | reverse complement strand
CTCGTTTTTACCCGCCGCACCGAGGCTATCGAACATCACAAGGGACAGGTCTCCTTCCCCGGCGGCAGCTGCAATGCAGACGAGACCACCCCGGAGCAGACCGCTTTGCGCGAGGCCGAAGAAGAGATCGGGCTGAAATCGGGCGATGTCCGCCTGCTGGGGCGGCTGAATGAGGTGCTCACCATCACCCGTTACCGGGTCACGCCGGTGGTCGGGGTGATGCCGTGGCCGTACGAGGTCCGGCTCGAGGCGGCGGAGGTGGAACGTGTCTTTACCATCCCACTGATCTGGCTGTCCCAGCGTGAGAATTGGGAGGAGCAGCCGGCCACACCGGTCGGTGTGCCGAGCCCGTTCCTGGTAATTTCTTATCACACAATTTTCTATCGGTGTTGGGACTGCTAAACAAATAGGGACACAGCGATTCTGTGTCCCTAAAAAGTTACGGCTTCCGCATTGGCTGACGGATGACCGTGCGTAGTTTCTCCGGTGCAGTGCGGCGGGGGTCACCTAGATAGATCTCGTGATGTTTCCCAAATCGGACATGCCCGCTTTCTTTGATGTACTGGTGCAGGCGGGCAATGGTCGGGCCTTCGTTGGCATAAGGTCCGAAATACATGATTTGCGTTGCCAGTCCTTCGTGGTAGTGCTCCAGGCGCAACTGCGACAGGGCGGGCTGTCCCTTTTTCTTGGTGGCCTCGTCCACGGCTTGGGCGAACAACAGCGGCGTGACGATTTCCGGTTGCATGATCATCATCGTCCATTTCCAGTCATCCTTGCGCGCCAGGCTGAACTCGCGCATGTCGTCCATCCACCAAAGTCCCTCAGAGGCCATGACCGGGTAATTCACCGCCAGTTCCTTTTTGATCTTGAACTTGAGCGTGTAGGCCGCTGTGTACAGGGCTTGCAGTGATTCGGCATATTCTGGAGAGTTGCTGGGGTTACCGTGCCCGTCAATCATGATGAAGTTCATCGGCGGCACATCCACAACCGAGAACGCCCTGGCGGACGGCTCGTAGAGATATTTCAGGGTTTTCTTCAGGTCAAGCTTTTCCATGCTTCCCTCCACCATTATGATACACCCTCCTGCCGCAGGAGAGTCACGGGAATAATAAAGATCTTTGGGAATTCCCGTGATAGAGGGAAAGATAGGGAGTGTTGGGCGGGCTTCGCGCGTCCAAATCCCCCTATTTACCCCGTCGCCGCGGCGATTCCCAGAGAATCGGGAATAATAAAGTAGGGACGCAATGTACTGCGTCCCTACCGGTATTTCTAACCAGGCGGAGATTATTTCTTCTCTTCGCCTTCTTCTTCCTTTTTGCCCTTCTCGATGACTTCGGGTTCGGTACCCTCTGCAACCACGGCGGCCTCTGGAGTGACGACTTCCTCGACCTCTTCCTTGGCCGGAGCCGTTGCCAGGATGATCATCTCATCGGGTGTATCCAGTACCTGTACTTTGTCCGAAAGGACGATATCGCGCACATGGATACCATCGCCAATCTTGACGAGGGCGGAAATATCCACCACGATGCTCTTCGGCAGGTCCTGCGGGAAAGCCTCGACCTCGAGTTCGCTCAAACCGTTGATCAGCATGGCGTTGAAGTCCTTGACGGCGGGCGAGTCGCCGGTCAGTACGATGCCGACGTTGGCGCGGATCTTCTCGGTCAGTGAAACGACCATGAAGTCCACATGGATGAGCGTACGCTTGATATGGTTCTGCTGTTTCTCGCGCACCAGAGACGGATATTCCTTGCCTTCCAGGTCAATCGTGATCAGGCTGGAGGACGACAACCGTCCCAGTACCCGCCCGGCCTCGCGGCCTTCCAATGAAATACTGATTGGTTCCACGTTGTGTCCGTAAATAACGGCTGGCAGCAGCCCGCTGCGGCGCAGGGCGCGCACTTGTCGTCCGGTCGCGGTACGGGGCATTGCTTTTAAAACGACTATCTCCATCATTACCTTCCTTGAGCGCCTCTCACCCCTTGTTGGTAGTAACGGCTTTAGCCATTCTAAAAGCGACTGAAGTCGCTGCTACCACCAGGGATTACCTTCGCTCTCGCATGAATTTTTCCAGTCTGTGCCGGAAGCGGGCGGAATTATACACGCCCTGCCATGATTTGACAAGCAGACGCTTGTCTTCATCACGGTTATAATTTACCCATGCGTAAATACCTCTACTTTACCGTCTTCGTCTCCGGCATGACTACGATGGCTGCCGAGTTTGGCGCATCACGCCTGCTGGGCAATATCTTCGGAACCAGCAACCCGGTCTGGGCGGTGATTATCGGACTGATCCTGGTCTATCTGACCGCGGGTTACTTCCTCGGCGGGCGCTGGGCGGACCGGTCACCGCATCCAAAAACGATGTATGCCATCCTGGCCTGGGGCGCATTTACGCTAGGCATTGTGCCGTATATTGCCAGCCCGGTGTTGCGACTGGCAGCGAATGCCTTTGACAACTTGCAGATTGGCATCCTGGCCGGGGCGTTTGCCGGCGTGCTGGTGCTGTTCACGGTCCCGGTGACGCTGTTCGGGATGATTTCGCCGTTCGCCATTCGGCTTTCGATGAACGACACTGGCAAAGCCGGGAATGTTTCCGGGACCATTTACGGTATCTCGACGATCGGATCGTTCATCGGGACATTCCTGCCGACCCTGCTCCTGATCCCCACCATCGGCACTACCCGGACCTTTCTCGTTTTCAGCCTGGCCCTGCTCTTCGTCGCGCTGGCAGGCCTGGGTCTGAGCGCGGGGCGGCGCGCTGTCTTCCCGTATCTGTTGATGGTTATTGCTCTGGCTTTGCTGGCATTATTTGGTGGCGGGGGCGGCATCAAAAAATCTAGCGGACAGATATACGAGACCGAATCGGCCTATAACTATATCCAGGTGGTTGAATTCAACGGGACGCGTTACCTGCGGCTGAACGAGGGCCAGGGCATCCACTCAGAGTACAACCCCCAGACGCTGGAATATGGCGGACCCTGGCAGCAGTTCCTGGTGGGGCCGTTCTTTTACGCGGACCGCCAGCCGGAGGATGTGCGCCGTATCGCCATCGTCGGTCTGGCCGCCGGGACGACCGCCCGGCAGGCGTCGGCGGTCTTCCCGAACGTGGTCATTGACGGTTTCGAGATTGACCCGAAGATTGTGGATGTAGGGCGGAGATATTTCGATATGAATATGCCCAACTTGAATGTCATCATTCAGGATGGGCGTTGGGGGCTGGCGAGCAGCCCGGAGAACTACGACTTGATTTGCGTGGACGCTTACCGCCCGCCATATATCCCGCCGCACCTGACCACGCAGGAGTTCTTCCAGATTGCCGCCGACCACCTCAACCCAGACGGAGCACTGGCCATCAATGTCGGCCGCGCTCCCGGCGATCGGCGTCTGATCGATGGGCTGGCGACGACACTGGGAACGATTTTCTCCTCGATTTACGTGATGGATATTCCCAATACCTTCAACTCAATGATTTATGCCACGCTCCAACCGACCGCCGCGGTCAATCTGGAGCAGAATCTTGCCGCGCTCGCTGGGTACCAGGATGCGAATGTTCTGTTGATTGACTCCATGACCTTGACGCTGGACAACCTCCAGCCTGCACCGCAATATACGGTTGTTTTCACTGATGACCGGTCACCGATTGAGTGGATTACGAATACCATGATCCTGAACTTTATCCTGCAAGGGGAAATGGAGACCATGCAATGAGAACTCTGCAGAAAGTTCTTGCGCGGTTTGTTACCCTCCTGCTCCCGGTCGCGTTGACATTTCTTGGCGTTCGGCTCCTGTTGACGCACACCTTTCCTGAAGTCGAATACCGCACGCCAGGCTTTCCGGCGGACGAGTATGGCTTTACCCTCCAGGACCGCCTGCAATGGTCGAGAATTTCCATTGACTATTTGCTCAACGATGCTGATATTTCCTTCCTCAGTGACCTGACTTTCCCGGAAGGTGCTCCGCTGTTCAACGGACGCGAACTGAGCCACATGCAGGATGTCAAGATTGTTGTCCAACCGGTGCTGTGGGTTGGGTACAGCGTCTGGTTTTTGGCGCTCGGACTCGGGTTGTGGGCGCGTTTCGGCGGGTGGTGGCCGGAGTATGTACGCGGCGTCTGGCGCGGTGGCTGGCTGACGGTCGGGTTGGTGGCGGTCATCGGCATTTTCGCCGGGATCAGTTTCTGGCAGTTCTTCACAGTTTTCCATGAGTTGTTTTTCACCGGTGATTCCTGGCAGTTCCTGTACTCTGATACGCTCATCCGCCTGTTCCCGATGCGTTTCTGGCAGGATGCTTTCTTGTTCGCCGGGGCACTGGATGTGCTTGGCGGGCTGGCGTTGGGAATGGGTTTGCTACCGAAATGGAAGTAAGGTGTTATTACAGGTGATATAATTCCCCAATCTGTGAGGAGGTACGATGATTGATTACCGTTCTGCCGGAAAGAGGTGTGAGCAGCCTGCTTGGGCGCGGCAATGATGGGGTACGGATAGTGGTTGAGGATTGTAACGCCTTTGTAGACCTTTATCTGGTACTTGATAATGATGTAAACATCCGTGAAGTCAGCCGAACTGTTCAGCAGACGGTGGCGCGCGCCATCGCCGAGATAACCGGGCTGGAGGTTGGGCACGTCAACATTCACATCGAGGATATTGATTACAAGACCGAGGGTTAACTTTTTATGAAAGCACGTACCAGAGCGCGTGGCACTGCTCTGCAAGCACTTTACGAAGTTGACATGGTGGGTCATCCTCCAGTGCGGGTCTTGAAAGACCGCCTGGAGGAGGAACCATTTCCCGACGAACTGGCGGAGTTTATCCGCCAGATTATTTTTGGCGTCTTCCCCCTCCGCGAAAAATTGGACCAGGTGATTGCCCGGTATGCGCCTGAATGGCCGCTTGACCAGATTGCAGCCATTGACCGGAATATCCTGCGCATCGCTACCTGGGAGTTTGCCGCGCAGCGCGATACGCCGGTCAAGGTGGCAATTAACGAAGCAGTTGAGCTGGCCAAAGCCTTCGGCTCCGATAGCGCCCCGCGTTTCGTCAATGGCGTGCTGGGCAGTCTGGCCGAACACGAAAATGAGGTCGTGCAATTTCTTCAACCCAGGAAACAGGATGCGTAAATGGATCTTTTTGGCATTGGCTTGCCGGAAATAATATTCATCCTGTTGGTGGTGGTGATTATTTTCGGCCCGAAAGATCTCGAAAAAATGGCAAAAACCATCGGGGGTGGACTCTTCCGTTTCTTCAACTCTGAAGCCTTCCGGAATCTCCGCCGGATCGGGGAACTGCCCGCTGAATTTGCCCGCAAGGCGGGGCTGGACGAATTTCGCGCGACCGTCAGCTCGACCAAAATAACGAGCCTGCAGAATCCGCCTGCGGGTCAGGCCTTGCCGCCTGCTTCCACGAATCCGGAAGAAACCGAATCCGAAAACCGGATCGAGCCTCCAGCACCTGGCGGAGACAAACTGGTCTAAATTATGCGTAAATTCCTGCGCGGCCTGTGGCGCGTTATCACCTTCCCTTTCCGGGCTATCTGGTGGCTTTTGACCCTGCCGGTCCGGGGTGTCCGCAAGGTCATCGTATTCCTGTCTGCCGACCCCGGAGATCGGCCGATGACCGAAGCAATTACGGCCATCGCTGCTGAGCCAAAAGCATTGCTTGAGCATATTGATGACCTGCGCAAGCATCTCCTGCGCGCTTTGGCGGGGCTGGCGGTTGCGGTGGGAGTGAGTTTTATCTTCACCCAAAAGATTGTTAATTTTCTGGCCGGGCCAATTGGCGGGCTGGAAAAGTTGCAAGCGATTGAAGTGACCGAAACGGTCGGTGTGTTCATGCGCGTAGCCCTGCTGTGTGGATTCACCCTGGCCATCCCTTACATTGCTTTTGAATTATGGCTCTTCGCTGCCCCGGCTTTGCGGCCGCGGGCGAAGGTGATTGGACTGTTTGCAATCCCACTGGTGATGCTTTTCTTCGCCGGGGGAATGATTTTTGCCTATGTAGAGTTGCTGCCTCCTGCACTGAAGTTTTTGATTAATTTCATGGGGATCACTCTGATTCCCCGCCCGGCATCCTATATCAGTTTTGTGACTGGTATATTGTTTTGGATCGGAGTGGCTTTTGAATTCCCACTGGTCATCTACGTATTGTCGGTGATGGGGTTGGTCAAGCCGCATACCCTGGTAAAACAATGGCGGATTGCCATCGTGGCCATCGCCGTCATCGCGGCGGCCATCACACCGACTACCGACCCGGTCAACATGGCGCTGGTCATGGGACCGATGATTATGCTTTATTTCATCGGTATTGGATTAAGTTACCTGGCGGCAATCGGCCAAAAGGATCGTAAGAAGGAAACCCGGAAATAGAAATCTTCGCGAACCTAGCGCGCTCTTCAATAGTTGACAAAACCCTTTTTCTGTGTCGTTGCGAGGGATAGATGTTCTTA
This sequence comes from Chloroflexota bacterium, assembly GCA_026389975.1. Lineage (GTDB taxonomy): Bacteria > Chloroflexota > Anaerolineae > Anaerolineales > Villigracilaceae > UBA877. Next base: position 1,021 of record JAPLGV010000387.1, on the reverse strand, counting down.
CCAGCCCGACACTTGTACCGCACTGCGTTCGGTGCAGTGCAGGTGAGCAATCTCCTTCACAGCCAGGAGATTGCTTCGTCGGGCAAAGAACGCCCTCCTCGCAACGACACTCCATTTCTTAAGAACACCCCGGGAGAGTACAATCTGCCTCTATCAATTCCCCCATTTCCCTTGTAAAATACAAGCAAATCGCCTTCTCTTATTCTCAACCCGCCGATGCCGAAAGGAGGGGTATGCGTAATCAATCTATTCATCCTTCAACTCGCAGACTTTTATCTCTGGTGAGCGTCTTTGTCCTGTTGCTCAATGGCTGTTCCTTTTCGCTGCTGGACATTCCAGGACTTAACTCACCGACCGCCACACCATCCCTGCTTTCGGGACCAACCACCACGCCCCTGCCCTCCGCAGCGGTGACTTTCCGTGTGGCGCTGCCCTCGCCATTGTTGGCAGGCGAGACTCTCTACCTGTCAGTGGTTGACGAGATTACCGGGCTGGGACTGAACGCAGCCACCTATGCCATGCAGGGGATGGACACGTTGCACTATACAGTCGCCATCCCCTTCGCCATGAACAGCATCGTCAAATACCGTTACATCCGCCAGGGTACGATCCCGTTTATGGAAGACGACTCGTTCGACAAACCGGTGCGCTATCGTATGTACGTTGTCACCGGTCCCGGGGCGGTGGAGGATGTGGTCGCCTCGTGGAGCGACAGCCTTTCCTCCAGTCCTTCCGGGCGGCTGACCGGCCAGGTGGTGGATTCCACCAACAATACTCCCATCCCGAACATCCTTATCGCCGCAGGTGGGCAGCAGACGTTGACCGACTCGACCGGCTCGTTCGTTTTTGAAAGCCTCCCCGTTGGAACACATAACCTGGTAGCCTATGCCATTGACGGAACGTACCAGACCTTTCAGCAGGGTGCCCGTGTCGAAGCGGGACTGCGTACCCCGGTCACGCTATCGCTGATTCCTGCACAAATGGTCAATGTAATCTTCACATTATCTGTACCAGCCAATTC
>JAPLGV010000508.1:3563-7162 GCA_026389975.1 Chloroflexota bacterium | reverse complement strand
TCCCTCCCCTTCCCTTTCCTGGCAGGAGAGGGAAGGGGAGGGTGGCCGGAGGCCGGGTGGGGTGGGGCGTGGTATGCCAGCCCTGCCCGAATGGACGAACTCTGTCCGCTCTGCCAGTCCTCGTTGCGTACAATTATCACCGGCAAATCATTCACCGCAGTTTCCACCTGTTCCGCTTTCGCGCCCGTCACAACCACCACCGGCGAAAGACCTGCCGCGAGCGCTGTCTCTGCCACCGCGTGGACGAAATGCTTGCCGTGCCAGTCCAGGAGTGGCTTGGGCTGACCGAAGCGGGAAGATCCTCCACCTGCCAGAATAATCCCAGCAACTGGCTCGTAAACGGCGTGAATCTGGAATTGTTTGAGGGAAGCGATGATGACGGAATGGTATGCGGGCAGAAGTTTTTCAGCCAGCGTTTTCCCCTGCGCTTGTAATTCTGGTGTGTCGGCTTGGTTGAGCAAAACGATGCGGCGTGCCTGCAGTGGGATATTTTTTAGTCCGCCTGCGGGGTGGATGAGTACACGCGAGAGCGCTTTAAGTGTGATGGTTTCGCGCATTTTCAGACCGCTCAGGCGTGCAAAAATTTCCGGGCGATGAACGAACTCCTCTGTTAACGGTTTACCCAGACCGGTCAGACCGGCAACCACAACAACCGTTTCGATAAACTCCGGGATAGCCGGTTCAGGGTCAGCGGGTGCTTTCAGCGGCCTTTGCCGGGAACCGTCTGCCTCGATGAGCAGGGGGAGGTTGTGGGAGTCGCAAACTTCGCGTAGCCAGAATAGTAAATTATCATTCAAACCTGTGGTTCGATCCCCGTCTACCAGCCCGGTGACAAGCATCACCCCGCCTAGATTCTCTTCGAGACCGGCCAAATCCTCCGGCTTTTGCCCGATCCAGTGCGAATCGGCCAATATTATCTGATCAATGTGCAGGTGGGTTGTGGCGGTCACGATGACCGGCGGTGGGAGTTCACGCGCCAATTGGAAAAGTGCGGTGGTTTTTCCGCCTGCACCGACCAGGGCGAGGCAGGGAGAATTTGAGAGCCGGAATGCTTGGGATAATCTCATGGTCATTTACCACAAAGAAGCGAGGACACCAAAGGGAAATGTTTTTCGTGTTTTTGTGACTTGGTGGTTAAGTCCACAGTTGGGAGCGAACATTCGGCCGCGAGAGAATTGCCTCCAGCACCCCGCCGCCGATGGACAGGGCTTTATCCGAGACCATCTGGCAAAGACGCGGATCGTTGCGCGGGTCAATGTCGCCGATTTTCAGGCCGCGTGTGACGGTCAGTCCGGGATGAAGCAGGCCGCGCAGGATGCCGGGGAATGGACTATGGACCACGGACGATGGACGATACCCTTCGGGTACAATGTGGTCCGTGGTCAGTTGTCCATCGTCGATCTCTGCGATTACCTGACCTTTTTCAATGTGCTCACCAATATTTACATGAGTTACAAGTACCCCATCGCATGGGGCGCGCAGGACGCGCATCGGGTCTCCGTCGGACTGACCAGTATCCGGGTCCGGGCCGCCGCGCCAGAAGACGCGCCCGAGCGTGTGGCCGCGGCGGGTCTCGATCACAGCCTGGCAGTTCACGCCAGCCTCGAATCCCGGGCCGAGGCCGATGTACAGGGCGGGCGAGTACCCGATGGGTTCAGGCGGACGCTTGGTCATGCGCCCGTCCACGATGACGGCGGGATGCAGGAGTTTGGCGGAGGTGCAGCCGGGGTCCACCAGGATGGGGACCTGTTGTTTACCGAGAGTGCTGAGAATGCGCAGGGAATCGCTGGGATCGTCCACGCGCCGGGCGGTGATGCCCTCAACGCTAATTTCGCCGGAATAGACTGCCTCGGCAAATGAGACCGTACGCCGCACGGCCAGCGGTTGGGGCAGTTCGGTGACAACAACGCGCAGGCCGGAACGGAGCAAGCGGATGGCGACACCGGTGGCGAGGTCTCCGCCGCCGCGGATGAGGATGAGAGAAGGCATGGGCAGACGCCGTCCCCAAGGGGGATGGTATCCGCCTCTATAATGAAATGAGGTGCGCTTGCCGCCGCTCGAACTGCGTGACGTGGGAGATGCCCGCCGCGCGGACGGCTTCCAGGGCGGCGTCGAGGTGCAGGCCAACCTGACTGGCGGCGTGGGCGTCAGAGCCGAGGGTGATGCGTTCGCCACCCATCTCGGCGTACCATTTCAGGATGAGCGGGTCGGGCATCAGGTTTTGCGCGGTTTTGCGCAGACCGGCGGCATTGACGTCCAGCGCCAGGTTGCGTTCAATGACCATGCGCAGGATGCAGCGGATCTGGTCTTTGTAACGGGTCGGGTCGTAGCCGAAGATGGGTTTGGCGGTGCGGACGGGAAGGTCGAGATGGGCCAAAATATCAAGGTCAGCAGTCTGGAGCAGTGTCTCGACTTCGGCGAAATATGCTAGGTAAACTTCATCAGCGGTGTGGGTGCGGAAGTAAGCTTCGTCGAACATAAAGTGCGGGCCGACGAAATGCACCGAGCCGAGAACGTAATCGAAAGGGGTGCGCGTCAGAACTTCGGCGGCAGGCTGCGGGTACAGGTGCGGTTCGGCAACCTCGATCCCGGCGCGGATAGTCAATTTACCGGCGAACAGGTCACGCAGGCGTTCCAGTTCGGCGTACCAGGGTTCAGGCTGGAAGAAACGCGGGTTTTTTTCAAACGGGCCCACATCCCAGTGTTCGGTAAAACCGATTTCGGGGAGGCCAAGTTTGATGGCCTGGTGGCACATCTTTTCAGGGGAAGATGCACCGTCTTCGGAGAAGCTGGAATGCATGTGGTAGTCGAGTGGGATCATGATGAGCCTAATTAAACCACAACCCCCGCAGAACGGGGTCTGGTAATCACGGAGTATCCGAAAACCTTACTCAGCTTTGTCTTGGGGTTGTTTTTCCTGCATCACTCCACCGAAGGCGTGGATGGCGAGGTAGACAAAAAGGAATAGTAATGTAAAGAGTAGTGTAAACCCATAGGCGCGCAGGTTCGCGAAGGGATGTCTCAGCCATCCCCAAATGTCATGTGCGATTGGTATCGGGTCACCTAAGATGTCCCAACTGTTCCAGCGATAAAATCGTCCCAGGAAAATCCCTACGCTGCTCAAGACGGTTACAAAGATGGTAAATAACCAGCCGGTAGTTCTTCCGAAAGTGCGTGTGACGATCTCCTGCATGAAATAAAGGGATACCACACCCAGGAGAACCCCCGTCCATGCAAACCAGATCAACATGAGAACGTCATACCAGAGCGGCGCGTTATTGGCATTTGTGCTGAGGTGCTGGAAATCCGTCAAGATATAGGGAGCATTGGGGAAAAAGATCAACCATACGAAGACACAGACTGGCACGACCAGGTAGAGCAGTTTCCGTGACCAGGAAATCACATAGGCTATGGAAGCAAACACAAAAGGGATCCAGGCGAGGCTTAGATTCCAGATAAGGGTTGAATAGTCATTCGTGTTGCTGTATGCCATGCGTGCCCTTGCCAGCATAACAGAAATAACAGAAGCGGCCATCAGTAGAGTGGAAATCAGCAATTTATATTTGTGCTGGGAGAGTTTCTGAATCATTTCTAGATTT
>JAPLGV010000508.1:0-3558 GCA_026389975.1 Chloroflexota bacterium | reverse complement strand
TAGATTTACCTATTCCACGCAGGATGCGATCGGAGGTGAGGGGGAACTCGTTGAATCAGACGCCGGTAGCGATGGCTGAGGCCAGCGATCAGAAAGGCGGGGAACTAAACACACCTCCCGCAACGCGCGGGAGGTGTGAAATTGTACCATAAAGCATTCAATTCTTTTTTAGTAGTGCGTCTCGCCCCGGTTTGAATATTTCCGCGTAAATCCCCTGTCAGGATTCGCGTCCTATATCTTTCCCAGGCCGCGCAGGACGCGCTCGGGAGTAAGCGGGAACTCGTTGAACCAGACGCCGGTGGCATCGTGGACTGCCGCGGCAATGGCCGGGGCAATCGGCAGGAATGGCAATTCGCCCAGGCCGCGCGCCCCGAAGGGTCCATTCGGTTCCGCCACCTCGATAATGACCGACTCGACCGCATCCGGGATGTCGAGCACGGTGGGGATAAGGTAGGTGCTGAGTTGGTCGGTGAGAATGTGACCGTTTTGAGTGATGAAGTTCTCGGTGAGGGCGTAGCCCTCGGCCTGGACTACCGCGCCTTCAATCTGCCCCTGGACCAGAGCCGGGTTGATGGCCTTCCCTACGTCGTCTGCGGAGACGACGCGCAGGATTTTTATGAATCCGGTCTCCAGGTCCACTTCGATCTCGACCGCCTGGGCCACGTAGGCATACGACAGGTTCGGCGTCGAGTAGCCGGTCTCTTTGTCAAAGGGCGTGGTCCTGGGAGCCAGGTGGGTGTATTCGGCGATGGCCGGGCGTTCCTCGATTTTCCATTTCGCCAGGGCCGCTTCCGCCGCGCCCCGGATGGCATTACCCGACATGAAGGTCAGGCGCGAGGCCGAGGCGCTGCCGGGATCGCCCATCGTGGCAGAGTCCGAGGTGATCATCGTCACTTTCTCGAACGGGACACCCACCGCCCCGGCGGCGAACTGCGCCATGACCGTGTGCGCGCCCTGCCCGACCTCCGCGCCGGCGTGCCAGACGACGACGTTTTCGATCTCGGTCCGTCCGTGCAGTTCGACGCGCGCCCAGGAGTTTTCTTGGTAGCCGAACGAGAAGCCGACATTCTTGAAGCCACAAGCGAACCCCTGACCACGGACGATTGACGATGGACCGTGAACGATGGTCTGTGGTCTGTGGTCTATCGTCCAGCCGAACCGATCGCGGGCCGCTTCGATGCACTGCACGATGCTTACGCGACCCGGAGCCGGGGTGCCTACGTTGAGCGTGTCACCCTCCCGCAGCGCGTTGAGGTGACGGAATTCGACCGAGTCCAGGCCCAGCTTTTCGGCCAGTTTGTCCATCTGGAGTTCAGCCATCCACAGAGCCTGGGGCGCGCCGAAGCCGCGGAAGGCGGCGGACGGGACGTTGTTGGTATAGACGCCGTACACGTCTTCTTTGACGTTGGGGATGAAATACGGACCGGTGGCAGTGATGGTACAGTTGCCGAGCACCTTGTTGGTGGTGTACATGTACGCCCCGGCGTCGGCAATGATGGTGGTCTCGGCGGCGAGCAGTTTGCCGTCCTTAGTGGCGGCCCATTTTGTTTTGAGGGTCATCGGGTGACGCTTGCCGTGCCCGAGGATGGATTCTTTGCGGCTCCAGACGATCTTGACCGGGCGCTTGAGTTCCATCACCGCCAGTGCCAGCACGATCTGTACGGACAGGTCTTCCCGCCCGCCGAAGGCGCCTCCGATGGCCGGGTAGATCACGCGCACCTGCTCGTCGGCCAGGCCGAGGGCATGGGCGATCCCGCTCCGGTCGGCGTGCGTCCACTGACCGGCGCACTCGACCGTGATGCGGCCTTCCTCGTCGAGATAAGCCAGCCCGGCCTCCGGCTGAAGGTAGGCGTGTTCCTGGTAGGGCGTGTGGTACTCGCCCTCGACGATCACATCCGCCCTGGCAAATGCGGACTCTACGTCGCCCTTGCGGATCTTGTCCAGCACGCAGATGTTGGAATCGCCGATTTCCGGGTGGATGCGCGGCGCTTCGGGTTTCATCGCCTCAGCCGCATCGAAGACGGCGGGCAGGTCCTCGTATTCCACTTTGATTAAATCCCGTGCTTTGGCGGCGATGGCCTCTGTTTCGGCGACGATGGCGGCCACCTGGTCGCCCTCGCAGCGGACGATATCGCCCCTCACCCCCGACCCCTCTCCCGCTCCGCGGGAGAGGGGTGAGGGGGTGAGGGCAGGGCCACATAAGACCGGCTGGTCTTTCTTCTGCAAACCATACTCATTGACCGGCACGTCTTTGGCGGTAACCACCGCCGCCACGCCGGGCAGGGCCTTGGCCGCGGATGTGTCAATGCTGACCACGCGGGCGTGTGGACGCCCGGCGAACAGGATTTTCATGTGGAGCATATCCGGGCGGATGAGATCGCCGGAGTACAGTGCCGCGCCGGTGACTTTGTCACGCGCGTCGATGCGGGGGACGGATTGGCCGATGGAATTTGTCATGATCGTCTCTATAAGGAAATGATGTTATTTTTTTATTCGCAGTCTATCTCTTATATACCTTCCCTTTATATTTTGGCGGCGGGGCATCCAGTTCCGAGTAACGCGGTGGGCCGACCAACGTGTAGATCATCGAGTACAGAAGAGAAGCGACCCCGGTCAGGATCAGCAGCATCACGAAGAACGTGATGATGTTCATCCACAGATTGTCAATGCTGCTGATATAACTGGCGATAACGGCCACGATCCGTACTTTGAAGGCCCATTCGGGGAAATGGATGCGTCCCAGCAGTTGGTAGGGGACTTTTCCCGTCGCGATGATCGGCGGGACAAAGACCAACATCATCCCAAAGGCCAGCAGCGGGACGACAATGATTAAGATACAGCCGATGCCGCGCCAGATCGGATTCATCCCCCTCTTTTCAGGCGACTTGCGGTGGTATTTTGCGTATTTTCCCATGTCAAATCTCCATTTTGGCAGACACCGTCTGGCCCTATAATTTGGATGCGTCTTCAATCGCCTGCACGATCTTGTAATAACCCGTACAGCGGCACAGGTTACCGGAAATGGCCTGCGTGATCTCGTCGCGGCTCGGATGCGGACGTTCTTCCAACAGTTTTGCCGCCGACATGATGAACCCTGGCGTGCAATAACCGCACTGGACGGCCCCATCCGCCACAAAGGCTTGCTGCACCGGGTGCAGACGCCTCATCCCTGACCTCTCTTCCCCTTTACCCTGCCCCCTAGCGGGGACCTTCCCGGAAGAACACCGGGACGATGTCGGCGGGTACTGCGCGGGGAGGATGCCCACCTGGAGAGGGGAAGCCAACCCTTCCACGGTGACGATCTCCGATCCGTCAGCGCGTGGCGCGGGGACGAGACAGGCCATCACCGCCTTGCCGTCCAGGAACACGGTGCAGGCTCCGCATTCGCCCTCGGCGCAGCCTTCCTTCGTACCAGTCAGCCCGGACTCCTCCCGCAGCAGCCGCAGCAGGGACTTTTCGCGGCCGGTCGTGAATGTGTACTCCCTGCCATTGATTCTTGTGTGAATGGATTTACCTGACGATGGACGATGGACGATGGACGATGGTCTGTGGTCTGTG
>JAPLGV010000455.1 GCA_026389975.1 Chloroflexota bacterium | reverse complement strand
AATTCAAATAGGAGACAACTAATGAAAAACCTGAAAGACATTTTGGGGCCGATGCGCCTGCCGTTTGTCATTCTGGCCCCGGCCTGTGCGCTGGTCGGACTCGGTACCGCTTGGTGGACGAAGGGAAACGTCAACTGGTTTTATTTCCTGCTCGTCCTCATCGGCGTAGTGGCGGCGCATATCAGCGTCAACGTTTTCAACGAATACTATGACTTCAAGACCGGTTTGGATTCCCGCACCCAGCGCACCCCCTTCCGCGGCGGTAGTGGAACGCTCCAGGCGCACCCCGAACTGGCTCCGGCTGTCCTGACGACTGCCATTATTTCCTTTGCCATCACTGGTCTGGTGGGGCTGTACTTCGTCGTCGTGCAAGGTTGGGAACTCATTCCGCTGGGCGTTATCGGCCTCGTCCTGCTCTTCGGGTATACCGTCTGGATGGCTTACAACCCGGTCCTTTGCCTGCTGGCCCCGGGTCTGGGTTTCGGCATGTTGATGGTCGTCGGCACTCACTTTGCCCTGACCGGGGAGTACTCGTGGATTGCCTTCGTTGCTTCGCTGGTGCCGTTTTTTCTGGTCAATGACTTGCTGCTGCTCAACCAATTCCCGGATGTTGAAGCCGATCAGAGCATTGGGCGGCGGCATTTCCCGATCATAGTAGGTCGCAAAGTCAGCGGTTATATCTATATTGCTTTCCTGCTGGCGGCTTATCTGGTGATAGTGCTCGGCGTGATCTTCGGCACTCTGCCGGTGTTCGCCCTGCTTGGTTTGCTGACACTGGTGCTGGCTGGACCGGTCATTCGGAATGTTTTGAAGAATTCTGAGAATACACCTGCTCTCATCCCCTCGATGGGGCAGAATGTGCTTATCAACCTGGCGACGCCGGTGCTGATTGCCATCGGATTGTTTATCAGATAGCCAACCTTTGCATAGGAAGAACACGCTGGTACAAGGTGCCGCCGTGTCCCTGCGTGTATAATTATTCCATGCCTAAACTTTCGCAGCTCACCCGCACCTCGTTCCTGTTGGCTTTTTTCTTTACGTTTGACAAGGCCCTGGCCTTTATCAAATCCATGCTCTTCAACAGGATTGTCGGGTTGGAGGGGATGGGAATTTTTGGCGCCTCCAATAACATCCCCGATTACCTTTCGGCGCTGCTCTCCGGCGGTGCGCTGGGGATGGCTTTCATCCCTGTATTGCGGGAATATCTGGACCGTGAAGGTCGCTCCGCCGCCTGGGACTTGTTCGCCCGGGTTATTAACCTGGCATTCCTGATGACTGCGGCGGTGTCGGTGGTTATCATTGCTTTGGCCGAGCCGCTGGTGCGCTATATTATCGTCCCGCACTTCAGCCCTGAAAAGCAGGCGCTGACCACTTCGTTGATGCGCCTCGACCTGCTCGCCATCCTGCTCTTTTCCATCAGCGGGCTGGTCGTGTCGGGTTTACAGGCCAACAAGCATTTCCTGCTCCCGGCGCTGGCCCCCATTTTTTACAACTTGGGACAGATTTTCGGCGTGACCATCCTGACGCCAAACCAGGGTCTGCACCTCGGCCCGGTGGCACTTCCCGCCTTCGGACTGGGACTGTACGGCATGGTCTACGGCGTCATCCTGGGGGCGGCCCTGCATTTGCTGATCCAGGTGCCGGGTCTGATCCACTACGGGTTCCGCTGGCGGCCGGTCATCGGGCTGAAAACGCCCGGCGTCCAGCGGGTAATCATCCTGCTCTGGCCGCGTGTGCTGACGATGGCCAGCATCCAGGCTTATTTTGTTGCCCGTGATAGCCTGGCATCCCGCTTTGGCGAAGCCGGGATTGGGGCGCTCAACCTGGGCTGGACCATTCAGCAGGTTCCGGAGACGGTCATCGGGACGGCCATCGCAATTGCTCTGCTGCCCACGCTGGCCGAGTTCATCAATGGCGGCCAACCGGATGCTTTCCGCGAGACGGTCAACCGCGCCCTGCGGGTGATGCTGGCGCTCAGCCTCCCGGCCGCGGTTTTGCTGGCGGTCGGCATTCGCCCGCTGGTGGCTGGTTTCTTTGGGTTCGAGACCTCCCAACTCGACCTGGTCACCTGGTGCACCTGGGCTTTCCTGTTTGGCTTGCTGGGCGATGCCTGGCTGGAGACGGCGGTGCGCTCATTCTATGCCAACCAGAACACGCGCACGCCGCTGGTGGCGGCGTTTATCCAGGCGGTCTTGTTCATCCTGCTGGCCTGGCTGTTTTCCAGCTGGATTGGCCTGCCGGGCATCCCGCTGGCCGCGGCCTTCACTTTCACCACGCAGGCAATCGTCCTGCTCTCTCTCCAGAACCGCAAATTCCCCGGCCTGCTGAATATGGACGGGACCCTGGTCCGCGCTGTGCTTGCGGCCATCGCCGGTGGGCTGGTCGCTTACGCCGGGACGCGCTTCCTGCCGCTCTCTGCACTATTAGCCGCACTGGTCGCACTGGCAGGCGGTACTGCGGCGGCCCTTCCGTTCATCTGGAAGGAACTGCGCCTTTTGCTTCACCTGTAATCTTGGAGTATAATCGCCACCATGTCTGATTCTGAATTGAACGATACACAACCGAACAGAGCTTTGCCCGATACACAGCCTAATGTTGTTCCAGGGGAAACTCAACCTTATTCCACAAAACGTGATACGCAGCTTCGCACTGCAGAAAAGAAATTCCCGCGCTGGCTGGCGGCATTGTGCGTGGTCATCCTGATCGCCATCGGCCTGTTGGCCGGTTACGGTTCAGGCATGAGTCAGCGTTATGCTGCCCAGAATACACAGGTGACCGGCCAGCTTGATGAACAATTCCGACTGGGAACGCAGGCAGTGGAAGCGGGCAATTTCGAGCTTGCCAGGCAGTATTTTGAAGGCATCCTCCGCACGGACTCGAATTTCCCCGGCATCCAGGCTGCTTATACCGACCTGCTCCTGCTTATGCAGGTTACGCCTACACCGGTATTTTCTCCCACTCCGCTCGTTAGCCCGACCCCCGACTTGCGCGGCGCGGAGGAGATTTACAACACGGCTCTCCAGCTTCTTAATTCCAGTGACTGGAACGGGGCGATCACCAATTTGGATTCTCTGCGCAAGGCATCCCCCACGTATCGCACCGCCGAAGTGGACGGCATGTACTATATGGCCCTGCGCCAGCGCGGTGTGGAAAAAATCACCACCGGCTGCCAGGACGTCAATCTGGAAGGCGGCATTTACGACCTGACCCTCGCGGAACACTTCGTTGGCACCGGGAACCTGGACTCTTACGCCGAGAGCCTGCGCACTTATGCTCGCTTCTACATCATCGGTGCCAGTTTCTGGGACCAGGACTGGCTGCAGGCGCAGAACTTTTTTGCCCAGGTGTTGGACGGGTATCCAATTATGTCTGATTCCTCCTGCAAGAGCGCCACCAAGCGCTGGTATGAGGCCACCATCAAGGTGGCCGACCAACTGCTGGCGGCCGGGGATACCTGCGGTGCAGAAGAGCAATATGCCGCTGCTTTCACGGTGAATGACCCGTTTAATGCCACTGCATATCCTACTGCCACCGAGATTGCGAACCAGTGTAATGACGGCGGAGGTGGAGACGGAGGCGGAGGCGAGACTCCAACTGCCGCAGGGACTCCAACTGCCGCAGGGGCTCCCACTGCCATAGGGACTCCCACTGCCGCAGGGACTCCCACTGAAACACCTACGCCGTGTGAGCAGTCTCTCCATCGGTGCGACGGTCTCCGTCGCACTTTTCTTACGCCGAAAGAACGAATATGAACGCCTATCTTGACCTGGCCCGGCAAGGCAAAACCGGTTGGCGGCACTTTGTCTTGGCTGTTGCGCTGATTCTGTTCCTGTGGCAGATTCTCGGTGCGCTGCCGAGCGTCTTTTTACTCATCTGGGTTTTGGCAGACGGCAACCCGCAAACCGGCGGCTCACCTGCCGGTCAATTTGTGGGGGTGGAGCCGATCCTCAGTTTCGGTGTGCCCATGCTGGCATCCGTACTTTTCCTGATTGGTATTTTTCTGGCAGTTCGCTTTATCCA
>JAPLGV010000072.1 GCA_026389975.1 Chloroflexota bacterium | reverse complement strand
TGCTTGGTGGTGAACAGAGTTCATGGCGACTTCTCAATAATTGGGGGGAAGATGGGGGTTCGCAAGCGGGCGAAGCCCGCTTGCGAACCCCCATACCCCACTTTTTTAAGAAGTTACCTCAGATAACCTGTCAGGGTTTTTAATTGGGGCTTTGGGAATCGCCGGAGAAGAACCTCTGGCGGTTTTGTTTAGTACATCTGCCCCTTCGCTTGCATTTCCTTTAAAAACTTTTCCCGATTGGCAGAGCGGGCGGTCTTGCCGCTGGATGTCTTGACCAGCCAGGGCGGGCTGACCAAATGTACATACCGCAGCGCCACCTCTGAACCGCGCGTCACCGTAGCGCGGATACCGTCTGCGATCTTCTGGCGTTCGACAGGGTCGCTACTATCCACTTCAGCTACCATGACCACATCCTCGGTCCCGGTGGCCTCGTTGTACACACCGAAGGCTGAGGCGCGTCCGGCATGGACGCCGGGAACTTCGTAAGCCAGCAGTTCCAAGTCTTGCGGATAAATATTCTTGCCACCGACGATAATCAGGTCTTTCTTGCGACCTGCAATAAAAACTTCTCCGTTAACCATGTAGCCATAGTCACCCGACATGTACCAGCCGTCCACGAAAGACTTTTCGGTGGCATCCGGGCGGTGGTAGTAACCGGTCAGCATACAATCGCTTTGCACGGCCACTTCACCCACGTGGCGGTCAGCCAGGGTATGGCCTTTCGCATCAATGATGCGGACGCGTGTGTTGAAGATGGGTTTCCCGGTTCCGAGCATGCGCACCACAATCTGACCAGGTTGTGCCACTTGTGCGATTTTCTTCGTCTGTAAAATCTCGCGGTCAATATCTTCGTAAATCACGGGAGCGTGAATCCCGCCCTGGGTGACCGCAAAAACGTTCTCAGCCATGGCATAGCAGGTAGTCAGAGCTTCATAGCGCAGGCCCAGGGTGCGGAAGCGCGCGTAGAAGGTCTGGTGGCTATCCCATCGCATCGGCTCGGAACAGTTCGAGATGGCGCGCCAGGAGGAAAGGTCCACGCCTTCCAGGTCGCGATCACGAATTTTCTGGGCGCAGAAATTGAAGGCAAAATTGGGCAGCCAGGAGAGCGTCCCTTTGTATTTCGATACAGCATGCAGCAAGCGGTAGGGAGCGCGGATCCAATCGAAGGGCGACATGAGCACCAGCGGGTAACCCATCAAGATGGGCATCAGCCAGCAGGCGATAAGACCCATATCATGATAGAGCGGTAGCCAGGAGACGAATACGTCGGCGTCCGTCAAACGGATGGCTTTGCCGTAGTTGTTGAGCTGATTGATGACCGCCTGGTGCGAAAGGGCCACGCCCTTCTGCAGGCCGGTGGTTCCGGACGAATGTTGGAGCAGGACGATATCTTCGGGCTTGCGGAGGAGGCCACCGAATGAGGCGAAATCGGGTGGTGTTGGACCCTCGACCTGGTCGCTGACAATCACGGCCCTGACCGAGTCCTCGCCGGGTTTGAGCGCGGCGCGGACTTCTGGCTCGAACTCCCGATAGGTGACAATAGCCGTCGGCTGGGTTACGGACACCAACGCGGCCAGGTCGGCGCGGTAACGCTCAGGGAGCAGTTTCTCCGTCAGGAACGGCATAATGGACGGGATGGCACCGTACAGCACAGCACCGTAGTACGCATAGAGCAAGTTTATATCGTGCTGGAGAATGAGCAGAACTACATCGCCAGGCTGGATGCCATTTTGTGCGTAGGTCTGGACATAGCCCGACGCACCATGGATGAGCTCGCGAAAAGTCACCGGGTGGTCGGGCTGGCCGCCAAAGAGCAGGGTAATGCTGATTTTATCCGGGGTCTGCTCGTAGTGGCGTTGGAGGTAGTTCGAAAAATTCGGCAAATTACTGGTGATCCTTGATGAAAGTGGTCAGTTGGTTCAGGTTGTCGAAGGAGGATGCATTGAGTTCCGCATCGTCAATGCGAACGCCAAAATTTTTCTCGACAAACAGGGAGAGATCCACGAGGTGGAAGGAGTCAACCAGCCCGCTGGAAAGCAGGGGTTCATCCGGGTTGATGAGGCGGTCAGGTTGTTTGAGAAACTCGGTGGCGATGTAGGTCGCCAGGGTGGTGGTGATTTCGTCAGTCACGGGGGTGCTCCTCGCGTTGAAATGAATGGCAACGGCCTATTGTAATCGAAAAAAATTCAGGGCCGCGCCAGCCAGGCCGCATTGGTCACGAAAAGATAGTCGCTGCCCGTCAAGCCGAGGGCATCGCTCAAATCAACCACCTGCCCCGAGGCAACGTCCACTTCCCAGAGACGGATGGAATAAGACGTTTCCTGCCAGTCAGTCCCCAGCCAGAGCAGGGTGGTTCCGTCCAGCGACCAGATGATGTTCGGGTTCAACAGGGTAACGGATTGGAGTTGCCGCGTGGTGAAATCCTGCGCATTGATCAGGTAATTATTGCCACCGGTCACGCCCCCGGAGTAATCGCTGCGTTCGTCCATGTTGACCGCCAGCCAGCCGCCGCCGGGCTGCCAGGCCATGTCGGCCAGGATGTCGCCCGCCAGCGGGACCTCGCGCGGCAGCGCCCCGCTGAAATACGCAAAGGCCAGGTTGCTTTTATTCTCTTTGGGAGTATAGGCATACGCCATCACCTGCCCGTCCAACGAGACCAGCGGGCGCGACATGCCGCTCAACGACTGGCTCTGCCCGGAAGACAGGTCCGTCAGCCAGGCGCCCGTCTGGGTGCACTGACCGGCTGAATCGCACGTCCCGCTCTCCCAGGTGAGACGCGTCCCGTCGGTGGACGGATAAATCTCCACCGGCGCGGCGTCCACGCTGACCGGCGTCAGCCCGGACCCGTCGGCCTGCATCAACGCCAGGGTAGTGGTCTCGCCCTGGGCAAGGACCACGGCAATGCGCCCGTCCGGGAGCCAGAGTGCGCCTGCTGTGCCGGAGGGAAAGAATTGGTCGGTGAGCAGGGTCAGGGTTGAGCCGTCAGTGCGGTAAAGCAAACTGCCCTGGTTGACCAACAAATATTTTCCATCCGGCGAAGCGGACTGGAAGTTGAAGCCGGAACCGAGCAGTCGGGCCACGATCTGGGTGGACGGGTCGAACAGGTAAACGCCCTGGGATTCGTACACACCGTCCTGGCGAGACATGAGACCGAAGACGACCCGGTCGGTGCTGGACTCCAGGCTGGGTCCACCCGCAGGGACGGGCAGCAGGCTCGAGGTCCGGGTGGGTTCGGATGTAGCGGTCGAGAGCGTGGCGCTTGTGGAGGCCACGTCCCGCACGCCGCGCCAGATGCTGTCCAGCGCCTGGAGGCCGGTGAAACTGCGGACGTTCCAGCCGTCGGTGGAGATATGGAACCCGTCGTTGCGGACAGGGTCCATGCCGTGGTTGGGCAGCGGTTGGACAGCCAGCCAAAAATTCCAGAGCGGCAGGTCATACTCGTAGGCCAGACGGGCGGTGGTCAGATTGATGCTGTGATCGCCCTCGACGTTGTCGGCCTTGGTGGCAAGGATGGGGACCGCCCCGTGGGCGATGACCGTCTCGATGACCTGGCGCATATATTTCTCGTAGATCTCCGGCGTACGTCCGTCCCACCAGACTTCGAAGCTGATGAAAACGATGCTGGGCTTGGTGACGCGCAACTCGCACTCGAGGGGGTTTTCGCCCGGCTGACAGATTTCGGGGTTAGCCCACAGCGGCGAGAGGACAGCGGCGGCGTTAAAGCCACCCTTCACGGCTTGGCCATCGGTGTTGAAGTAGCCGGAGAAGTTGTCAATCGTTTCCTGGAAGTATTGGTAATCGGTGCCGAGGTTGTAGCGATCGGGCAGGTCGAAAAAGCCCATGAAGGCAGCTTTGACGTTCTGGCAGTCACCCACTTTGGAGAAAGCGCGCGGGTTATTGTCCAAGGCCAGCCCGGCCTGGTAGATCTCAATCGCCTGCTTGGTCACGGACGGGACGACCGGCCATTCCTGCCACTGCTCGGGCGGGAGGCGCGTGTCGAGGGTGGCGGTGGGGTTTGGGGCGAGGGTGGGAGCAATGATGGAGGTTGGCGGCGGGGCCAGTTCCGCGGTGGGGGTGACGGCGGAGGTCCCAATGACCGGCGTGGAGGTCGCCGCGCCACCGCAGGCTGTTAGAAGAAGGACAAGCAAAACGGGAAAAAGAAATCGTTTCATGGTTGTTCGGTAACGCCGCGGTAGACAGCGTCAATGGCCTGTAAGGCGGTCAGGTTGCGCCACGGCCAGGCGGCCTGCATCCGGACCGGGTCGTCGAAGTAGGGGCCAGCCCAGGTGAGATGCTCCAGATCCGCTTGCAGCCCGTGGTTCGGCAAAGGTTGAACAGCCAGCCAGAAGTTCCACAACGGGAGGTCGTACTCATAAGCCAGGTTGGCGATGATTTGATTGATGCGGTGGTCGCCTTCGCGGTTGTCGGCCTTGGTCGACAAGATGGGGACGACGCCCCGTTCCATCAAACACTCGACGATGATGCGCAGTTCCGTCTCGAAGATTTCCGGAACCCAGACCTGGTTTGTGCCAAGCGAAAAGAAGGCGAAAGATGGACGCTGGCGGCGCAGTTCGCAGTCCAGTGGGGATTCGCCCGCGTCGCACTGCTGTTTATCGGCATACGCCGGGTCGAGGATAATGGTAGTGTTAAAGCCGCGCCCGGCGGCCAGGCTGGTACGTCCAAACGAACCGGCGAAGTCCTCTATAACCGATTGTAAATCGGAATATGCGCCCAAGTTGTAATACGCCAGGCCGAGGTCGTAATGGGTCAGGAACCAGACGGTGGAGCTTCCACCGTCGCCAATCTTCGAGAAGGCTTGCGGATTGTTACCGAGTTCCAGCCCGCGCCGGTAGATTTCCAGCGTGCGCGGGCTGACGCGTTCCGACACGACCGGCCACTCCTGCCAGCGTTCGGGCGGGAGACGCGGGTCGGGGGTAAGGCTAGCAGCCTGGGTGGGGATGGGGGAAGCCGTCGACGTTGGCAGAAGGACGGTTTCTGTTGGCAGGCTAAGGATCCCGGATGGAGCGGGAATGGGTGAAGCCCCAGCGCAGGCTGCCAGAAAAGAAAAACAAAAAACGAAAAACAAAATGCGCGTCATGGGCGATCAAGGCTGGTCAGCGAGGTCGCGCCAGACGGCGTCAATCGCCTGGAGGGCGGTCAGGTTGCGCCAGGGCCAGGCCATTTGCATGCGCGCTGGGTCGTCAAAGAAGGGGCCGGCCCATGTAAGATGGAATTCGTCCGCGGTCAATCCATGGGAGGGTAAAGGATAGGCAGCCGCCCAGAAGTTCCACAGCGGCACATCGTAATAGTAAGCAATCCGAGCCACAGTGGCGTTAATGGTGGTCTTGGGGTCCGGTTCCTCGGCCCGCGTGGCAAGGATCGGCACCACGTCCTGCGAAAGGATATACATAACAATCTTGCGCAGGTAATTATCGTATCTACCAATATCACCTGACCAGGACTCTTCCATGCTGATGATGACAATACTGGGATTGTTGACGCGAATCTCGCAGGCAAGCGGCGTCTCTCCCGAGTTGCACTCATTGGGCTTTGGCGTCAGCGTCCAAAATGGGTTCTGGACAGCTGCCACGTTCATCCCGCCCTTGACGGCTAGGCTCTGGCGCGCCCAGGAACCGGTAAAATGGTCAATCGTCGGTTGAAGGTAAGCATAGTCTGGGCCAAGGCGGTACTCGTTCGGGTCGTCGAACGAGGCCAGGAAATATGTGGTAATGTTCTGACAATCGCCAATTTTGGAAAACCGGTTCGGGTCGCGGCCGCGCGCCAGCCCACGCTGGAAGACTTCGACCATGGACACTGAAACAGTCGGGACGATGGGCATGGACTGCCAGGCCTCCGGCACGAACGTGGCTGTGGGAGATGGATAAGGAGCGGGCGTCTCACCGGGCCGCAGGGTCTGCGTGGGCGAGACCATCGCTTCCGGGACCTGGGTGCTGGTGTCCGTTTCCGTTACCGGGATGATCGCTCCGCTGCCACAGGCAGCGAGAAAAACAAGCAGTATAACGATAAAAGGGAAATGGTTCATGGACAACTCTGTTGAAAGGTGGTTTGCTCCACCCGTCCGGCCAACATGGACTCGCCTGCGGGGGTCAGGTGGATGGCACTATTGGTAAACTCATCTGCCGGGACGATGTTCCATAAATCGAGATAATTCCAGCCGCCCGCCTCAGCTCGCGCCAACATCATCTCCCGCCACTGGTCGTAGGCCCAGCGCGGGTATAGAAAATTGTACCGCAAATCGCTGTTTTCACCAACGCTGATAAGCATCGGCTCGTTGATCAGCATCACTGGCGTTCCTCCTGCGATGCGCAAACCAGCTTCGAGCACTCCAAAGGCCAATTGCGATTCGTCCAGTGTCGGCGGTTGCATGTTCTGGAAGGTGATATCGGCTTTGAAATCGGTCTGGGCACGCTGATAATCAGCAGGATAGGTCTGGTCAATGCCAGTGGCAGTCCACAGAACGCCGTACATCTGGAGACGGAACAAATCTGCCAGGGTGCGCCGCTGACCGATGAGGGTGCTGTCCCAAAAGCCAGGGTGGACGAGCGCAGGGTCGTTCGGGTCGAGAGGCAAATTATAACGGGCGATCAAATTGTCCACCCGGGCGGCATTGTTGGCGACAATGGGCGAGGAGAGTTGTTTGTCAGCGGGGAAGGATTCCAGGGACACGAGCCAGATAACGAGGTCCGGCTGGTAGCGCAGGGCGTAATCCAGCACCATCAAATCTTTCGTCAGCGAAATGGTCGGGTAGCCCAGGTTATACACACGGATCGTCTTCCCACAAAGGGACCGTCCCGCTGCGTCCATTTGACCGGCGAGGGTCTCTTCGGGACGCAGGAGCGTGCCCCAGGTGGACGAGTCGCCAATAACAATGACCCGGTGTGTGATGCGAACATGGCGTCCAGGTTGAAGAGACTCAGGTTGTAGGATTGGGACGAATCTTCGCCAAAGGGAAAACGCTGGCGGCCGGCGAAGAGGTGGTTATAGAACGACAGTTTACCCAGACTGGCGGGCAGAGCGGCGAAGGACAGATCTAAAATTAGGAAGAGGACCAGGCCTTTGATGATTACGTTGCGCAGGAAACGTGAATCCATGAGAACTCCATTTTTTGCAATAACCACTTATGCCGTCGCTATGTCTACGGGGCAGAAACGAGGGCGCGCCAGACGAAATCCAGCGTGCGCAGGGCAGTGAAGTTGCGCACATCCCAGGCTTCGGGGGTGAGGTAAATATAGTTCCGCTCGGGGTCCAGGCCATGATTGGGCAGGGAATCGGCAATCAGCCAAAAGTTCACCAGCGGGATGTCGTAATCATAGGCCACTTTGGCAGTCGCCAGGTTGAGACTGTGGTCACCTTCGACGTTATCAGACTTGTTGGTAAGGATGGGGACGGCGCCGCTGGCAATAATCTGCTCCACAATCTGGCGCAAGTAGGCTTCGTAGGCGTCGGCGGAAGCATCTGCACGCCAATTAGTGCCCAGGTTGATGAAAACGATCATCGGCTTGTACAGGCGCAGTTCGCAGGCCACCGGACTTTCGGTTGCGTTACAGCGTGCCGTGTCCGCCCAGAACGGGTCGAGGGCGGAGGGGGCGCTCAACCCATCCCGTACGGCAACGCTGTCATGGTTGAACGAGTCGTAGAACAGGGCGATAGTTTCCAGCAATTCGGGGTAGTTTTCACCAATCGGGTTGCGGTCAGTCCCATAAATGCCCATGAAGACTTCCGGCTCGCTCTGGCAGTCGCCGACCACCGAAAAGGTGTTGGGGGTGACACCCATCTGTTGTCCCTGGCGGTAAATCTCCACCGCCCGCGCACTCACCGTGGGAATGACCGGCCAGGAAGACCAGTGGCGCGGCAGGGGACGCGTGGCGGGGG
>JAPLGV010000450.1 GCA_026389975.1 Chloroflexota bacterium | reverse complement strand
CTACCTGGTAGCCCGTTCCGCACCCCTCTACACACTGGTGCCGCAGGCGCAGACCACGGTCGCGCTGGTGGGCGGCATCACGGCGCTGTTCGCCGCGACGATTGCCGTCGGGCAGTATGACATCAAAAAAGTCCTGGCCTACTCGACCATCTCGCAACTCGGTTTCATGGTGGCGGCGGTCGGGATGGGTGCTTTCGTGGCCGGCATGTTCCATCTGGTCACGCACGCTTTCTTCAAGGCGCTGCTGTTCCTCTCCGCCGGTTCGGTCATCCTCGGCCTGGAACGTGGACATCACCATTTGGCTCACCACGACGAGCATGGGAGCTCGTCCCTCGAAGATGGTTTTGACCCCAGCGACATGCGCAACATGGGCGGCCTGCGCAAGCAGATGCCTGTGACCTTCTGGGTGTACCTCATTGGCGCGCTGGCGCTGGCGGGTATCTTCCCGCTGGCCGGTTTCTGGTCGAAAGATGAGATCCTGGCGGACGCGTTCCACAAATTCCCGGCTGTCTACTGGCTGCTGACCATCGCCGCCTTCCTGACCGCCTTTTACATGGGCCGCCAGGTCTGGATGGTCTTCTTCGGCAAACCCCGGCATGCAGCCGCCGCCCACGCCGAAGAAAGCCCGAAGGTCATCACCGTCCCGCTGATGATTTTGGCGGCGCTGGCCGTCCTGGGCGGGGCGCTCAACTTGCCGGGTGTGCACAGCCTGACACTCTGGTTGGAGCACACCATTGCAGGCGTCGAGGCGGGTGAGTTCAACTTCCTGGTTGCCGGTCTCTCCACGGTTCTGGCATTGACGGCAATCGCCCTCTCCTGGGTGCTCTACGGACGCCAGCCGCTGGCGGAGGGTCAAAAAGACCCACTCAAGAAACTGCTCGGCCCGATATTCACCGTCTTCGAGCGCAAGTACTGGGTGGACGAGGCCTACTGGGCCGTCTTCGTCAACCGCTATGTGGACATCGCCCGCTTCCTGGCGGACGTGATTGATGGCCGCTTCTGGCATGATTTCGTTCACGAGAAGGTTATTGCCGGGACCTACAACTGGCTCTCCCGCACGGTGCTGGACCTGCGCGTCGACCAGCAGTTCATTGACGCCATCGCCAACGGCCTGGGCGAGTTGACCAAACGCATTTCCGGCAGCCTGCGCCGCCTGCAGAACGGTTTCGTGCGCAGCTACGCGCTGGCGGTGTTGGCCGGTGTGGTTGTTATTCTGGGATATTTGATTTTGAAATAATGGATTTCTGTGTCGTTGCGAGCCGTCCGTCTTTGTAGGGGCGACCCACGTGGTCGCCCGTCGAAGGCCCCCGCCGGGGGCAGGCGAAGCGAAGTGCTCCTCGCAACGACACCCGAAAACGAGGATAGAATATGAACTTCTTACTGAATCCCCTCATTCTGGTGACCTTCTTCCCCCTGGTGGGTGTGCTGGCCCTGCTCTTCATCCCGTCAGACAAGAAGAACGCCCTGCGCTGGACGGCGCTGGTTGCCTCGCTGGCGACCTTTGGCCTGTCCATCTGGATGCTGACCCTGTTCGACAAGTCCAACCCGGACCTGCAACTGGGCTTCACCCTGCCCTGGATCCAGGTCGCAGGCTGGAACATCAACTTCGCCATGGGCGTGGACGGCCTGAGCATCCTGCTGGTCCTGTTGACGACCTTCCTCACGCCAATTTCCATTCTCTCCACATGGACAGCGATCGAGGAGCGCGTCAAGGACTTCATGATCTTCTTCCTGCTGCTGGAAGTGGGCATGCTGGGTGTCTTCCTGGCGCAGGACCTGTTCCTGTTCTACATCTTCTGGGAATTCACCCTGGTGCCGATGTACTTCCTGATCGGCATCTGGGGCGGACCGCGCCGCATCTACGCCGCCATCAAGTTCTTCCTGTACACCATGGCCGGTTCCATCCTGATGCTGCTGGCCATCCTGTGGCTGGGCATCTACCAGGGAACGTTCAGCGTACCGGACCTGATAACGAAAGGCGGCATCCCGGCCAATATCCAACTCTGGCTGTTCCTGGCCTTCGCGGCGGCGTTTGCCATCAAAGTCCCGATGTGGCCGCTGCACTCCTGGCTGCCGGATGCGCATGTGGAAGCCCCCACGGCCGGTTCTGTCATCCTGGCGGGCGTGCTGCTGAAGATGGGTACCTACGGCTTCCTGCGCTTCAACCTGCCGATGTTCCCGGAAGCGGCTGTCAAGGCTGCTCCCTGGATGGCCCTGCTGGCGGTTATCGGTATCATTTACGGCGCGGCGGTTTCCTATGCCCAGAAGGATATCAAGAAACTGGTCGCCTACTCTTCGGTCAGCCACCTGGGGTTCGTGATGCTGGGTCTCTTCGCCCTCAACCCGCAGGGCATCGAAGGCGGTATCCTGCAAATGATCAACCACGGTCTGAGCACCGGTGCGTTGTTCCTCCTGGTTGGCATGGTTTACGAACAGACCCATACCCGTGAGTTTAGCGTCTACGGCGGCCTGTGGAAAATCATGCCCATTTACGGGTCGGTGATGCTGATCGTCTCCCTGTCCTCGATGGGCCTGCCCGGACTGAACGGGTTTGTCGGCGAGTTCGCGATTTTGCTGGGCGCTTTCGGGTCCAAAGCGATCGGCTCGCCCTGGTTCGCCGGGATAGCCGCGGTAGGTGTCATTATGGCCGCCGTCTACATCCTGTACATGTTCCAGAAGATGTTCCTCGGTCCCGAAGGCTCGATTGTGGAAGAAGTCAAAAAACACGGGCATGCCCTGCGCGACCTGAACTGGCGCGAGATTATCACCGTCGCCCCGCTGCTGGTGCTCATCTTCTGGATCGGCCTTTACCCGAAACCGTTTTTTGAACTGATGGCTCCGGCAGTTGAAAAACTGCTGACGG
>JAPLGV010000017.1 GCA_026389975.1 Chloroflexota bacterium | reverse complement strand
GACTCGCTCCAACCTCCGCATCAGCGCTGCCAGGTTCGGGCCCTCGGGCTGGTCCTTCCCATAGCGATCCACGATCTGACCGAGCAGGGTAATCTCTTTCACCCCCTGCGCGGCGAGTGAACGGGCTTCGGCTGCAATCTCATCCGCGGGGCGCGAACGTTCGGCCCCGCGCCGGGATGGGATGATGCAGAACGTACAGGCGTGCGAACAGCCCAGCACTGCAGGCAGATGCACGGAAACGGTCTTGCCGCGTTCCTGCTCCGGCAGGACGATATCGCCGTCCATAACGGCGAACCGGTCCCCGGTCTCTCGCGCGCTTCGAACGCCCGCGCCTCGCCCTGAGTCAAAAACGAGATGAGCGGGCCCGGGTCCGAGGGCGGGGAGAACACGTCCACGAATGGGAAGCGGGCCCGCAATTTCTCGTTATCCCGGATACCGACCAGGCAGCCCATCAGGTTGACCACCAGTCTGGGATTTTTGGTTTTTAGGGGTCGCAGGGAACTCAAACGGCTGGTGGCCTTATCCTCGGCGGATTGGCGCACAACGCAGGTGTTTAAAACAATCACATCGGCATCTTCGGCTTTACCGGTAAATTCATAGCCCAGGCGTTCAAGGGCCGACCCCAGGCGCTGCGAGTCGGCCACGTTCATCTGACAGCCTTCGGTCCAAACGTGATATTTTTTCATAGCCCGCGAATTATACCAAGTTTGTCTGTTATACTACCGACGACCTCGCAACGCCCCCAAGTTATGGTAAAATCGTCCCGCCCGGAGGGATGGCCGAGTGGTTTAAGGCAACTGACTTGAAATCAGTCGTGGCCGCAAGGTCACCGGGGGTTCGAATCCCTCTCCCTCCGCCTTACCATCTTCCGGGACATAACAACTGCATATGGGGAGGTGCCAGAGTGGCCGATTGGGCTCGCCTGCTAAGTGAGTGCTGGGACTTAAAACTCAGCCGCGGGTTCGAATCCCGCCCTCCCCGCCATGGAGAACCGCGTCCGATTTGGGCGCGGTTTTCGCGTCAGCAGCGGGCACCTCGCGAAGTACATCATCCCCGCAGGATGCGGGGAGTAGGGGCGCAATATATTCAACCCATTTTCTATGCCTCCCGCCCTCCCCGCTGTTTACAGCCTGCAAGGGTGTTACCCTCGTGAAACCTGGTGAAAGTCTGAAACGCAGAAATTGGCTGCTTCGATCACCCATCGGAGCAGCCTTTTGCGTTCTAATTGGAAAAAATCATCCTGGCCATCTTGTTCCGCCCGGGCAGGCTTTCGCTAGGCGCATGGTACTTGTTTATAAACCCGGGGGTCTTTGACATGCTGGTGTGCAATGCCTGCATGCGCAAGGTTGCGCTGCATGACCGCGCGATCACACCCCTACCCGTCCTCCCCGCTGTTACCCTCGTGAAGCCTGGTTGAAAGGCTGGAACGCAAAAGCTGATTCTCCCAATCGGGTTTAACCGCGAACCTTTATTTCGGATAGGGCCCTTTAACCAACAAGCGTTCCAGATTGTCCAGGGTCAACAGCTGGCTCTCATCTGGGGAGATCAGGAATGGTTCGACATCTGACACTACTTGTTCCCATGAAATATCTTTCAAATGATCCTGCACGACCGCACGCCAGGTATCTGACTCCAGATATGGTCCACTCCACCCGGTTTGTAACAGAGCATTGTTGAGCAGGACCAGGTTGGGAGCAGGCCAATCCGGGGCACTCAGGTACCATATCAAATCATACCAGTCACGCCCCTTGAGATAAGGCCTTTGCAACACGGCATGCAGTTTCCCGGCCAGCAAGGAGGCCCGGTCATGATGCTGGAGATTAAGAAGTATATGGCGGCGCACCAGGGTAGTCTCCAGTTTTGCCCCGGCAGGCGGTCGGGTGTCCACTTCGATTTTCACTGCAAGGGCTTCATCGACATGAGGAGAAAGCCCCAGATCGAAGAGCAGGCCCGGAAAACGCACGAAGGCATGTTGAACCGTCTTTTGGTCGCTGACTTTGAGAGTAATTTTATACCCCTGGGCTTCCAGATCCCGCCGGATCGTTTGGATGCAGACACGATGGTCATATTCCTTCGGATCTCCTTCCAGGGCAAAATCCAGGTCTTCAGAATAGCGTTGACTGCCGTAGAGGAAACGCAATGCCGTTCCGCCGTGGAAGGCGAGCGGCACCAACGCGCCGGCGCGCTGCATGCTTTGCAAGATCAGAGCCTGAAGATATTCACGGGCCTGATTGCGAGCTTGAATTGGATTGGTTTGTGGTTGGATCAAGGAGAGAAGATGTTCTTTCATGGAAAGGATCCTGGAGAACAATCAATTTGATTCAGACAGTTTCATACAACGAACGTTCTTTCACGACCAATGCCGCAATGTGTACTGCGGCGCGCAACCATTTGGGTTTTCCAGCGCGGCCAGCCAAGTCCTGCAGGCGCTTCAGGTCCAGGCTCTCCAGATTCTGCAGGCGCATCCCGGCCAGATACTCCGGATTATCCCCATCCGGTGTAAGATGAACCAGGTCCAATAACGCTTTTTCCGGTAAAGCAACGAACGCATTTTGATCCGAAGTCAAAGAGACTTGCTGGTACCCAAACAGAAGATGGGCTGCAAGATGCTGGAAGCGGAAATCACCCAACTGGTTTCGCCAGCGAGCCGGGCGCTGGTTGGTTAAGCTCATGGTTTGCCCCACATACTCCGGGATTAACCCGTAGTAGGCCAACGCGGATTGCAGGCTGACGTAAGAGCCTGGTTGAAGCATATTGGCGACCAGGAAGGGATGGGGAGGCGTGTGCTGGTAAGGGATCGCCAGGGTGTATAACCCGCGCCGCAGTTGGATGACCCGTCCAGCCTGGACCCAGCGGGAGAGCTGCCGGCGCACGTCATCCGGGTCAACATCTCCCGCCAGTAGCAGCCCGGTTTCAAAGACCGGCTGACTGCCGGCGAGTGCAAGCAGGCTTTCGTATTTCATGCGAATATTATGCCATAAATGGCAAATTGTTGCAACAAATTAATGTGAAAACGTCCCCCTCCCCGAGACTCCCCCGCGCTTATCCTCCCCTATCGCGAAGCATCCCGAAGGGAATTCAGAAGGATTTGGGGGAGGTGCCCGTAGTCGAAGCACCGCCCTCCCCGCCATGGAGAGCCGCGTCCACTATGCAGGAAAATCCGTTGAAATGGACTTAATTAGGCATTCGACGAGGTTCGAATACTACACCAAACTACCAAATGTTGCCGAAGTTAGGAGACTTCGCCCCGTGCTCCGTGTGGGAACCGGGACTACCCCGAAATTAGAGGCGAAATGAGCGCATCGGTCGAGGCGGCCTTCGCGACATCATCCCCGTAAGGGAAGCATATCATACCCGCAGGGTATCCCCGTGTTCTTGGCGGAGTGAAATGGGGGGAAAAAAGGAAGGCTTATTCCATCTTTGCCTGTGCAGCGTCTGGGGCGGTCAAGGCGAGCGCTTGCTCGCTCTCCCACAGCCCGTGGATATTACACAGTGCCAGGGCATGAAAGACGCCGGGCCGGGCCACTTTCAGCGTGATGACCAGTTCCGGCTGGGTGTAGACCGGGCCCTGGTTCGGGCCTGTTACCGCCTCGCCGTGGGCGGTAAAGGCGAAGTGCCCCACCTGATGCGGGAATTTCTCACCTTCTGGATGGAAGTACAGGTCTATCCAATCAATGTGATGTTCAGTGGTGTTCGGGTGCGGGATTTCCTTCCCGATGCTGACCTTCACTTGAAAGGCCTCGCCCACCTTGACCTGCGCCGGGACTTCGATGACCGGCATGTGCTTCTCTTTTTTCCAGTCGTCTTTCTGGATGAACATGGTGCCCTCCTTGGGGGATTTGTCAGAGTTCTGCATCCATTATACAGCCAGAGTCCGGTTTCGGAAAATAAGAACGGATGTTATTGTTGAATCAATACATTCTTCAATTACCAACCCGTCTCAAATCGGCTACAATCAGGCTGTAATCGTCCAATCCCCAAGCGAAAAAGGTGATTCATGGCTGAAGTTATTGCTATTCCAGGCCAGCCGCAGAACGTGGTTCTGCCTGCCAAAAAAGGCCCGCGCGGCGAGGTTTTTATCTATGCAACCTGGTGCAAAGGCTGTCATATTTGTGTCGAATTCTGCCCTCCCAAGGTACTTGCCATGGATGCGGATGAAAACCGCCCGCGCATTGTGGCTCCGGAGAAGTGCACCGCCTGCCATTTCTGCGATACCCACTGCCCTGACCTGGCGATCGTGGTCAGGAAATTGGAGTAGTAACGACTTAAGTCGTTACTACAACTAGGAGGTCGTTTTGGCTGTCAAATTGATGCAAGGTAACGACGCCATCGGTTGGGGCGCAATTGCCGCCGGTTGTCGTTTTTATGCGGGCTACCCCATTACCCCGTCCACGGAAGTGGCCGAAATCCTATCTCGCGAACTACCCAAAGTCGGCGGAAAATTCATCCAGATGGAAGACGAAATCGCCAGCATGGCCGCCATCATCGGCGCGCGTGTCGGCGGGCTCAAGTCCATGACCGCCACCAGCGGCCCCGGGTTTTCACTCATGCAGGAGAACATCGGCTACGCGGCCATGACCGAGATCCCGTGTGTGGTCGTGAACGTGCAGCGTCTCGGACCCTCGACCGGCCAGCCCACCGCGGCCTCCCAGGGCGACGTGATGCAGGCCCGCTGGGGCACGCACGGCGATCATCCCATCATTGCCCTCAGCCCGATCTCCGTCCGCCAGTCTTTTGACCTGACGGTGAAAGCCTTTGATATGTCCGAGAAGTACCGCACCCCGGTCATTTTGCTGGCAGACGAAATCGTCGGCCACATGCGTGAACCGGTAGAACTACCCGATTTCAAGACCATCAAGATTTTTGAGCACAAGGTGATCGAGTCACCAGCAACCTACAAAGCCTTCCGCAACACCCCGGACGGGGTTCCGCCGCTAGCACCTTTTGGAGTTGGTTACCGTTACCACATCACCGGCCTGTTCCATGATGAGGTCGGGTTCCCCACCCAGCGCTTGGATGAGATTGACCCCTGGCTGGAACGCCTCAACACCAAACTGGAAAAACACATGGACGACATCGCCCTCTTCGAAGAAGATTATCAGGCCGGCGCGAAGGTCGCCTTCCTGTCCTACGGCGCTTCGGCCCGGACAGCCCGTCATGCTTTGAAGTTGGCCCGCGCCCAGGGTAAAAAAGTGGATATGCTGACCCTGTTCACCATCTGGCCTTTCCTGGAGAAACAAGTGGAAGCCCTGGGCGAACGCGTTGACCGGATCATCGTCCCGGAGATGAACCTGGGACAACTGGCTTACGAGGTCGAGCGCATGGTCGGACGTAAGAAGGTCAAGCGGGTTGTCCGCGCTAACGGCGAGATGGTCACGCCGCAGATGGTCCTGGACGCGATGGAGGGCTAGAATCATGAATGACGCACACATTTACGAAGCCCACGACCTGAAACACGACGAAGGCCAGCTTCCGCCTGAGAACTGGTTCGACCGCAGTGAGACGCTTCAGAAACTGCGCAAGAACAAGAAATTTCCAACCATCTGGTGCTCGGGGTGCGGCATCGGTATTGTGATGGGCGCTCTCATCCGCGCCATTGACCACCTCGGCCTGGATAATGACAAGGTGGCGCTAGTGGCTGGCATCGGCTGTACGGCACGCATGGCGGTCTACATGGATTTCAACACCCTGCATACCACCCACGGGCGCGCCCTGGCCTTTGCCACCGGCCTGAAGATTGCCCGTCCCGATATGAAAGTCATCGCCATCATGGGCGACGGTGATGCACTCGCCATCGGCGGCAACCACTTCATTCACACCGCCCGGCGCAACATGGGCATCACCGCCCTGGTGGTCAATAACACCATCTACGGCATGACCGGCGGCCAGTACAGCCCGACCACCCCGCTGGGCGGACGCGCCACCACTGCTCCCTATGGCAATATCGAACCGCCCTTCCCGATCTGCGACCTGGCCATCGCCGCCGGCGCCACCTACGTCGCCCGCTCCACCGTCTACCACGCCCTCGAGCTGGACAAGTTCCTGGCCGAGGCCATTTCCAAGGATGGTTTCAGCGTGGTCGAGGCAGTCTCCTATTGTCACACCACCTTTGGCCGCCTGAACAAGCTTGGCACCGCCACCGACATGATGCGCTCACTGAAAGATAATAGTATCGCCAAATCCGCTCTTGACAGACTACCGCCGGAAGAACAGGCTGTCAATACCAAAATCGTGCGCGGCAAATTCATTGATACCGATCGCCCGCAGTATACGCAGGTTTATGCCAATTTGATTACCCGCGTCCAGGGAGGTGAGAAATGACCGAGCCCCGTGCCCCGTCCGAGAACCGGGACTACCCCGCTGGAACCGGGACTACCACGAAAATGGCCGACCCCGCAAAGTCCCGTGCTGGAACCGGGACTACCACGTACGGCGGGATCTTCGAGCGGACCGAGGGCCGGCTGGCTGGCGAAGGCTGGCAGGGCATGATCCTGGCCGGCATCATTCTGGCCGAAGCAGCCACCATCTACGGAGGCCAGAATGCAGTCCAGTCGCAGAGTTATGGACCGGAAGCGCGCGGCGGTGCGAGTAAGTCCGAGGTCATCATCTCATCCGGTGAGATTGACCACCCCGAGGTCCTGCAACCAGACGTGGTGGTGGCGTTGAGCCAGGAGGCGTTCAGGAAATTTGCCTCCACCGTCAAGCCGACCGGCCTGCTCATCGTAGACGCAGACAAAGTGGATTCCAGCAGCGTTCCGAAGGCCATCCGCCTGCCCATCACGAAAATGGCGTTTGAGACGACCGGCAGGATTATTACGGCCAATACCGTTGCCTTGGGCGTGCTGGTCGGGCTGACGGGAGTGGTTTCGCGGCAGGCTCTGGAAAAAGCCATCATCGCCCGCGCCCCGCGTGGGACCGAGGAGATG
>JAPLGV010000334.1 GCA_026389975.1 Chloroflexota bacterium | reverse complement strand
TCAATTTGGGACATGGTGTGGTTGAATTATAGACGCAGTTAAGATGCCGCGCAAGTTGTTTTAAAAAAGCCCCCGTTCTCAGATCGAAAACGGGAGCCGGTTGGGTAGAAGACGGCAGTTTACATCGCCGTGCCAGCCGCCAAGAACCAGATTGCCAGGTTGGCGATCACCAGTGCCCCCAAGTACACTTTACCGGTGCGCCGGTAGAACCAGGTCAGGAAGAAGAACAGCACGAAGAACTCGGGGATGTAAACGAACAGCAACAGGGGGATCAACTCAAACCCCGGTGCTTTGCCGAGGAAAATCCGAAGACTGAAGTCTTACAACCCTTGCGAAGATTTTCCACCATAAGTGCAGCGCATTTCTACTAATCAGGTTTCCCTTTCAACAACGCCTCCACCATCCCATCAGGAACCTGGACAGCGACCACCTCGCCGCGCACTGTGGTGATGCCGTTGGCAACGATCCATTCCTCGATGACAACTTTTCGCCCTTTGACTTCTTTCACTTCACCGTGTATTTCCAATTCAATGCCTAATGGAGTTGGTTTAAGATAATCCACATGCAGAGAGGCAGTGAGAAAACGAAATGCGGGATCGGTATCCATGGCGCGAAGCTCTGCGCGATACGCGGCCGCGGCGGCTGTCCCTGTGCCGTGACAGTCAATGAGCGAGGCGAGCAGTCCGCCGTAAACGTATCCGGGGATGGCGATGTGGTACGGCCTGGGCATGAAAAGGCAGACGGTCTCTTCCCCATCCCAGTAACTCTTGATCTGGTGCCCGTGTTCATTGAGTTTGCCGCATCCGTAGCAGTGGGACAAAACGTCGGGGTAGTAATCCTGGAAAGGTTTTTGAGTCATGGAAGGCTGTCCTAAAGAGTACTGCGTCCCGTGCTGGAACCGGGACTACCACGTAAATATCTGTACTTAAATCTCCTTATTTTCGAATCCGTCGAACCGTGAAAGCGCATGGATTCATAGTATTACCACTCAACATTTGCACAATCCGCGAGAATCTTTGGTATAGTGTCGCTGCGAGCCGCTCTCTGGCGAAGCAGTCTCCCAGCACGCGAGGGGATTGCTTCGGCGGAAGAACGCCGCCTCGCAACGACAACGGTTTGGTTGCGGCTGGAACCCACGCCATGAAGAAATTCCGTTAATAACTGCTGTTACTTTACAACAAAACCACATTGCAGGCAAGCGGAAATCATCTAATCTTTTAAGTCATCTGTCATTTGAGGTAGAATTGCGGCATTGTACTTCAGGAGCCGCCTGTATGACCATCACCCCAGCCAACCCCGAAACCTACATCTCTGTGGACGTGGAGTCCGCCGGGCCGAATCCATCCCAGTATTCGCTGCTGGCAATCGGAGCCTGTTCTGTTTTTTTCCCGGACCGGAATTTTTATATCGAACTCAAACCTGTCAACCTGTTATTTCGCCCGGAGGCCCTGGAATCCTGTGGCTTTTCCCTGGAGAAACTGGCCGTGGAAGGTGTGGAGCCGGCCGAGGCCATGCGAGGCTTCGAAACCTGGCTGCAGGAGGCCCTCCCGGCCGGTCAACGCCCGGTTTTTGTGGGCTTCAACGCCCCCTTCGACTGGATGTTTGTCAACGATTATTTCCACCGCTTCCTGGGGCACAACCCTTTCGGCCACGCGGCAATTGATATCAAATCGTACTACATGGGGCTGGCAAAAGTACCCTGGGCAGAAACCACCTGGCGGTTCCTCGGACCGCGCTACCTAAACCAGCCGGCGCTGATTCATCATGCCCTGAGAGATGCCCTCGACCAGGGTGAAATCTTCCGTAAATTAATGCTGGAAGCGGCGGGACAGCAAGCTGGATCCGTGCTATGATTCTCTTTGAACCTTGCCAATGAAAGGAACCTTCCATGAGCAAATCTAAATCGCATGCCACCAATTTGAAGAACATCATCAAATCCGCCCGACGCCTGGGTGTGGAAATGGATGAAGAAGAAGCCCTGCAATGGCTGACAGCCAT
>JAPLGV010000457.1 GCA_026389975.1 Chloroflexota bacterium | reverse complement strand
TAAAGTATCGCATTGGGGGGGGGAGAGGTGCGTGTTTCCCGTTTCCTATTCGAGTGCTATACTCAATGCGATATCCAGAGATTGTTGAGCCGCCAATAAGGCGAGCGTTTTACGTTGTAATATGAGGAATGCCTGCCCGTGCAGATAACAATCAAAACGCGCTAGAGATAACCAAGAGATGGTTGCGACCATCACTTGAGTTTGGTAGATAACTAGGGGAGTTATATAAGACGCCGTAGAAAAATATACATTTCATCAAGAACCTCAGAAGCAAAATCATTATCCATCTGGCTACCGATGAAGCTCATCGACGGGCTGGTCCGGTGGATAATCGTGGTATAAAATATATAACGAGGAAAAACCTAAATAGTTGTCTGGAAAACAGAGAACAAACTCCAACCAATAGAGGAAGGCAGTGACAAAACTCCGAATAAGGGTATTGCTGAACAAGAGTCGATTGAGATACGTTCACCAAAGGAAGGTTCTTTGTCCTGCCAATTTCCAAAACTCACCAACTGCGTGTGTTACGGAAAACCCGCTTGGTTAATATTTACAATATATGCGATAATAAGGTACATTCTGAGTATGTTCCCAAGAGGAGACTGTTATGATGCAATCAAATCTTACGCTCATAATTGTTGTCGCGATCGCGGTCATCGTTTCCCTTATATCGCTGGCAGGTGGTATCTTTTGCATTATTCGGTATGCACAGACCAGGAAAATAGTTTTTTTAATCCTCGGTCTGATCCTGACATTTATAATACCCGGGCTTTGCCTGGTCGCCGCCTTAGTGGTGTATATTCCAAGTACCATGGTCGTCTATGGTCCGCCTCCCACCCAGATGGTCTACGGTCCGCCTCCAACCATCATGCCCTGAGTTAAGCCGGACCTACCGCCAGGGAAAATGACCAATCTTCGCTATGAGTTTGCCAAACTCAGGACCGATTTTTTCCTGGGAGGCATCCAGGACCGCTACCGTGCGGGGAAACCCATTCCACCTCCGGGTTACGTGATTTGGGATTGCACCCGGCGCTGTAATCTGAACTGTCTCCATTGTGGGGCCGTCAAGGAAAAATACGCCCGTGAATTGTCCACTGAACAGATCAAGGGTTTCCTGGATCAATTTGCGGCAATGAAAGTGGGTATGTTCGCTGTGACCGGAGGCGAACCCCTCTTGCGCAGGGATCTGGCGGAGGTTCTCTTCCACGCTCACAAGCGAGGTCTCAAGACGGGGATTGCCACCAATGGATTTCTGGTCGACCAGGGTGCCGCGGAATGGATTAAGGCTGCCCGGGTCTATTCGGTCCAGGTCAGCCTGGATGGGTTGGAAACAACCCACAACCGAATCAGGGGGAATGAGCAGAGTTACAGCCAGGCGGTTCATGCGATCGAACTGTTGAACAGGCTCAAAGTTCCGCTGGTGTCAGTAGCCACGACCGTTACGAGGAATAATCTCCCCGAGATCGACGAACTCCGGCAATTGCTTCCCCGTCTGGGTGTCAGGCTCTGGAGGTTGGCAGTGGTCATGCCCATTGGTCGCGCTCATGAATCAAATCTCTGTCCGGACATGGATCAGCTTATCTGGCTGCTGGAATATGTCAAGCAATGCGACTCCAGTGAACTGCATATCTATTTTGGAGAAAATCTGACCTTCCTGGGAGAATGGGAGAGGAAGGTCAGGAACAGACCAGTGTTCTGTCCCATTGGGTTTACTGCCTGTTGCATTGGGGTGGACGGAAATGTCAGAGGCTGTCCCGAGCAACCCGATACGGTTGAAAACCGAGAAGGGTCTCTCCTGGATACCCCCTTCCAGGAAATATGGCATAAAGGCTTTGGACGATACCGGAACCGCAAGATCCTGGATACTGATCCAAAATGCGCCGATTGCAAATCAAGAGGCGATTGTTTCGGTGGCTGCTGGGTCATGCGGACCGAAGGACAACATTGCATTTATGAAATGATCCCCGAGGCATCGCTGCCCTAATCATCCTGATCGGGTGAACCAGAGATGAACCCGTGCCTGTGCGGATAACAATCCAAACGCGCTGGAAATAACCAAAAGATGGTTGCGCCCCATCCCGTACGGAATTCGTGATGATATGCTGGAACCGGGACTACCGCAGTAACCGGGTGTCCGTTTTTGAATGTTCGCACTTGTAACCGTGGGGGAAAAGTCGTACACTAAAATTGTAAATATTGCCAATTCAATGTTAGGCTGCGCGGGGTCCTATGCATAGCACATCGTCCCTGAAGGGGATATTGTCCACATGGGGGGACATAGTCAGGCGAAAGGTGAAGGAGGGTACCATGTCAACCGTAAAAATGATCCTTTCAATCGTTGTGATCTTTGTTCTCGCCTCCTGCGGCACCAGCTCACCGGCGGCCACTCTTACGCCAGAACCACCAACCTTCACACCGACGTTCACACCAACCTCCACACCATCAATCACGCCAACACCCACCATAACACCCACACCAACCGTTGGTCCGGGCGGCTTTCCGCGGCGCTTCCATGTAGAGGGCAACGCCTTTGTGGACCAATTTGGCCAGAAGATGATCTTCCGCGGCATGGCCTCCCCCGATCCAGTGCTGATGTCCGCATGTACTCCTCCCAACACATGTGGCGATCCCTTTATGCCGGCCTTCAACGAACCCTACTTCCAGGCCTTTGCCAGCTGGGGTCCCAACATCCTGCGGATACCGATTGTGCCCTTCAGCCTGCACACGTATAGCCTCGAGGCGGTGCTGAAAGCCCTGGACCAGACGATTGCCTGGGCCGGCGAGAACCACATATACGTCATCATCACCTTCCAATCCGTGGGCTGGTTTCCGGACAACTGGTACCCGAATGTGGGCGGGGATACCACTGTTGAGGAATGGACAGGGTTTTGGAAAGCCATCTCCAGCCGCTATGCCGACAACGATGTGGTCGCCTTCTACGAGCTGTTCAGTGAGCCAGCTCTATCCTGGAGCATACACCAATATTATCCCTATCCAAGTTCAGACTGGTTGACCTGGAAAGGCCTCGTGGAAAATCTCCTCACCAACACCATCCGCCCCAACGACCCGGATAAGATCGTCCTGGTTGGCGGTCTACTCTCTGCGTACGATCTGTCGTACGTGGCGGCTGCGCCCATCGCGGACATTTCCAACAATGTGGCTTACTCCACTCATCCTTATCCCAGCGGGTTCGAGAACCAGCACCTAAGCTGGGATAGCGCTTTCGGTAATCTGAGCTCCGAGGCTGCGGTTTTCGCCACCGAGTACAGCTATGACAGCCCGGACACCAATATTGGCGGCAGCCCCTATCACCAGGCCCTCATCGACTACCTGGAGGCGCATCACATCAGTTGGACAGCCTGGATTTTCGCGGCCACCTGGACGCCGGTTCTCCTGAAGGACTATCAAACCTTCGAACCCAACGAGGCGGGCGCATTTTTCAGGAGTAGATTGCTCGAGCTCAATGGCGCTCCCTTGCCCTAAGCCTTTGATCTCCGCTTATGCTGCACCGCATAAATTCCGTGATGGCTTACATCGAGCAAATTCTCCTACCATCCATGATGCCCGCCCAACCCCACCTCCAGCCTGTCCTGGACGGACAGTCCAGGGCGGACAGCGTCTATGCCGCTCGTGTCTCATCACTCCTGCAGAAGCGCCCATAAACTGTTGAGCCACCAATAAGGCGAGCTTTTTACGTTGTAATGCGAGGAACCCTTGCCCGTGCGGTTACTACGGCGATCCGCTGAGACCCTGCACCTGCTCCTCGATGGTAGTGACCAAGTACCAGAAGCGCATTTCGGGTCCCCTGCTGGACCGGATTGACATCCACATGGAGGTGCCGCGCGTGGATTACGAAAAGCTTAGCAGTGACCGGCTGGGCGAGACCTCGGCCGAGATCCGCAAACGAGTGGAAGCCGCCCGCGACATCCAGAGGAAGCGCTTTGGGGTGGGGGAGGCAGGCCTTTCGCCCGGGTTGACTGACATCGTCTGCAATGCCGACATGCGCATCGCCGAAGTACGCAGGTTCTGCGCGTTGGATGAGACAGGTCAGACCTTAATGAAGACGGCCATGAACCAGTTGCAATTATCGGCGCGGGGCTACCACCGGGTGCTGAAACTGGCGCGCACCATCGCCGACCTGGCCGGGAGCGGGGACATTGTCCCGGCGCATCTTGCGGAGGCGCTGCAGTACCGGCCGCGAATATCAATCATAGAATGATGGGGAAATGAAATAGCATCAGAAAACACCGGGGAGAGTCACTGCGGCGCTCATGCAGCCTGGCAGATCACAGTAATTCGCTTGTTCGCTCCAGAATAGGGTGCCATCATAGTCAGCGCGGAAGCGGTCAAAATAACACAATCTAGGTTGGAAAACGCTCTCGGACTTTCGCCGAAATCTGGCGATCGGTCATCTTGTCCACGGTTTCAACGGCAAGGATGTGTGCTTTGAGTCCTTCGTGCTCAATACGTTTTTCCAGCTCGCCTTTTGCCTCGCCAGGGCCAAAAATCAAGACCGCCTCCGCCGCACGGATGTGGGCAATGACCTCCTCATAAAATTTGTTGAGTTGTTCAGTGAATTTATTATCCAACTGATCGTCTCCCTGCTGATACTGGGTGCTGTAAGGAGACTTTGTAGTCGATGCCCCCCGATAGTGAACATGCCTCCCCATTCCCGATTCGATTTTTTGGATGTCTTCCCCTTCCTCTGTAACAATCACAATCACAGCCTTGCGATGATCGATCCACAAACCTGCTTGCTTTTTCATAAGATTCCTCCTTTGCTTGTTTTGAATACGGAAGTACGAGTTTCCGTATCAATGCCTTGATGAATTAATTTTCCTGAAATCAATAAATCCTCGCTGAACGTCCAAGGATATCAACTGCACGCGAATCCGGTCACCGACATCCATCCCCTCAAACCCTTGAACCAGCTTTCCTTCAACCGGAACACTGAGCAGCCGTACCCAGGTGCCTTTCTCGGAAGCGCCCGTGACGAACGAATCAAACTGCTCTCCGATTCTCGATTCGAGCAGAAGCGCAGCCGCGGATTTGCCAACCTGACGTTCGACCTTGGTCGCTGCATCTTCTGCCTCGGTGCAATGGGCGGCCAGAATATCCAATTCATCTTTGCTATAGGGCGCAGGTTTCCCATCCAGGGCCGCTTTCAACAAGCGCTGCGTCAGCAGGTCGGGGTAGCGGCGATTGGGAGCAGTAGAGTGGGCATAGTCTTTGACGGCCAGTCCAAAGTGGCCCGGGACGTGCCCTTCAGGAAGTTCGGCATCCCGTGCTGGAACCGGGATTACCACAATATATTCACCGTTTCCTAGAAGTTTGATCACTGCCAGGGATAAGTCGGGGAAGTGCAGCGGATCCGCGGCTTTTTGCTTGACGAGAAACTCTTCCAACGCTTTTGAATCCGGGAGTTTTGGAAGTTTGAATTTGTGATCTGCCGCAATTTCGACGATCCGCTCCCAGCGTTTTGGCGTGCGTACCACGCGACGAATCGAGGGGGATTTCCTGGCCGAAAGATAGCGGGCGGTCACACCGTTGGCTGCGACCATGAAATCCTCAATGAGTTCCTTGGCACGGTTCTTTTCCTCTATTTCGAGAGAGCGAATTTGATCGCCGTCAAATACCGGTTTGGTTTCTATGGTTTCCAGACTGAGTGCCCCATTGATATGCCGGAAATTCTTCAAACTCTGTGCTACCCGGTCCTGCATTTGCAGATTCTCAGCCAGGCCTTGCACGGCTGCAATCTCTTCGGGAATATCGCCTTTCTTTTCCAGCCATGCGGCTACACTGTTATAGGCCAGCTTCGCATGATTACGCACCCAGGCTTTGTAGATATTTGATTCTTGAAGGGACCCGTTCGCGTCGACCACCATTTCAACAACAATGGAAAGGCGATCCTCGTTGAAGTTCAAGGATGTAATGTCGGTCGAAACCTTTTCCGGCAACATCGGGAATATCTCTGCAGCGGTATAAACCGAGGTGGTGTTATTGCGCGCGTGTGCATCAATCGCTGATCCATTTTTAACGGACGAGTCCACATCTGCAATGGCGACCAGAATTTTCACCTTGCCTGCGGACATCACCTCGGCATCCCGTGCTGAAACCGGGATTACCACAACGGTAAGTTGATCCAGGTCACGCGAGTCGTCATTGTCGATGGAAGCCCACAGAAGGTTCCGCAAGTCGCGAATCCCAAGGGGACCTTGGGCTGGCCCAGCCTCTGTTACTGCAGGTACCCGAAGCCGTCCAAGCTCGGCGAGTGCTTCGGTGGAAAAATCAGGGAGCAAGCCTCGCTCGAGCATTACCCGATGGGCAATGCTCTTTAAAATGGCACGATGGTTTTGATCATTTGCATTCATAAGATATCCTGCTCTTCGTACTTTTTTCGTCAGTATAATCAGCTGACATGCAGCTCGATCACCTGGCGGAAATGGAAGCCCATGATGGCAAGAGTGAGTGCCAGGGCGAAAAGGCGTGGACACCAGAAAAGAGTCCAGAAAAAGGGCCGCCAGTATTGGACGCGTTCGGCGCCGCGGATACCCAGTTTGTATATGGACCACCACAGGGCCAGGATATATTGCAGCTCCAAGTGGACTCTAATTTTGGGTGGCTGGTACTCGCAAAGAAATGCCAAAACGCGCTCGTGATAATATTTTGGCGCGTAGATCTGGCTTAGAATTTTGCGATAACCGTCCCGCAACGGTCCCAAGCCCATCTATAGTGTTAATCCCTTCTTCCACTTACCAGTCGTAATATGATGACGAATATTACTGCTCCGACAAACGCAATCAGGATGGATTGCAGGTTGATGCCTGACATCGGGTCGCCCATATGGAAGAAATAGGAAGCAATGAAGCCTCCCAACAATCCGCCTATCACGCCGACGACGATGTCACCGATACACCCATAACCGCCCCCTTTTACGACCAACCCGGCCAACCAGCCCGCGAGCAAGCCAACGACAATCCAGGAAAGTATTCCCATTCTGATCTCCATTTCTTTTTGTATTTTTTTATGTTGTGGTCATGCGAAGGATCTTTGTCTTTCGCATGTTCGTTTATGTCCATGTGCGGCATAAACTCATTTTACAATAAAGGCTCCCTGGTCACATCCATCGGCCGGGGAGTGTTTGTCTCCGCCAGTTGGGGGAGACTTCGGCACCACCAGGACAGGTGTAAATGAGTCTTGATGAGTCATAAAGCTTAATTTTGGATGCCTATCTCTCCTTATCATCGGCGTGGCATTTATGTTTGGCCTGCCGCTTCTTGCTGCTGCTTTAGCCGGTAATAAGAGACGCTCA
>JAPLGV010000470.1 GCA_026389975.1 Chloroflexota bacterium | reverse complement strand
GGCCCTGCCCGACCATCCCAACGCGCCCCGCTGGCGCGGTCTCGGTTGGCGCTGGCTCAACGACGGCCTCCAGTCGCAAATTGACTCCTACGGCGAATACGCCCAGCACAGCACCAACTACCACCGCCTGATGCTCCAGGTCGTCTTGTGGACGAACGTTCTGGTGAAGAATTTCGACCTACGCTGGCCGCGTCAGACTCTGGAAGCATTCAGACGCTCCGTCCACTGGCTGCTCTCGTTGATGGATTCTGAGTCGGGCCGGACCCCCAACCTGGGTGCCAACGACGGGGCCTACATCTTCCCCCTGACCGTTCTCCCGTTTTCCGACTACCGCCCGGTCCTGCACGCCGCGGCGCGTGCCTTCCTAGACTACGACCTGCCGCGCGGACCCTGGGACGAGATGGCGCTCTGGTTCGGCGCACAAGCCGCGGGTCCGAGAAGCATCGCCCTGCCGCGTTATCTGGGCGACCAACTCTACAGCAAAGACTCCTGGGCCTACCTGCGGACGGCGCAGTTCACCACCCGTCCGTCCCACGCCGACCAGTTGCACCTCGACCTGTGGTGGCGCGGCCTGAACGTGGCTCAGGACGCTGGGACGTATCTTTACAACGCCCCCGCCCCCTGGGATAACAGCCTGACAACAACCCTGGTGCACAACACAATGGCCGTCAACGGTCGTGACCAAATGACGCGTGCCGGGCGCTTCCTGTACCTGGACTGGGTCAACGCCTACCGCACGAGTCTCATCGCCGAAAACCCAGCCATGCTCCAGCAGGTGCGCGGCCGTTACCGGGGAGGCGGTTACCGCCATACGCGCATCGTCAGTATCTGCAACGACGACCGCTGGCTGGTGGAGGACGAAATCCTGCTGCTGCGCATGCCCTGCCCCGTGCCCCGTTCTGGAATCGGGACTACCCCGCTGGAACCGGGACTACCACGGGCGAAAAAACTGCTGACCTTCCGCCTGCACTGGCTTCTGCCGGATTGGAAATGGGAAATTGAGAATGGTGAATTGGGTGTGATGCTCCGCCTGGCATCACCGCACGGCCTAGTGCTGCTTTCCATTAACCATTCTCCCCCATCAATCCCCTGCTCTGTTTCGCTTTTCCGCGCTGGTGAGACTCTTCATGGCTCCGCCGGCCCCGATCCGGTGCGCGGCTGGGCGTCGCCTGCCTACGGAATCAAAGTCCCGGCGTTGTCGCTGGCTATCGAAGCGGAATCTGCAAATGAAGTAAAATTCGCCACGGAGTTCATCTTCCCGAAATGAGCTATCGCGCCGGTATCATCCTCCTGCAAGACGACAAAGTTGCGCTGATCGAACGTCACCGCGCCGGGCTGCATTATTTCACCTTCCCCGGCGGCCACGTGGACGAGGGCGAGACCCCCGAACAGACCGCCGTCCGCGAGACGAAGGAAGAACTTGGCCTGCATGTGACGCTCAAACAAAACCTCGCCCAAATCGGCTGGCATGGGAAATGGCAGTATTACTACCTCGTTGAAGTTACCGGCGGGACTTTCGGCTCCGGCAGCGGTGAAGAAATGCTTGACCCGCTCCCTGAGCGCGGTACATACCGTCCCATGTGGATGCCGGTTGCCGAACTGTTGGATCAGCCCGTAAAACCGCGCGAATTGGCAGAGATAGTAGTCCGGTATTCAAAAGAAGGTTGGCCCGAAGAACCGGTCATCCTCCCCGAGTAATTCTCGACCGTAGACCGTGGACGATAGACCGTCCATCATCCATGGTCAATCGTTTATCGTCCATGATCCACTATGCATATCTTGCTGATTCACCAGGCCTATGCCACCCTCGATGAGCCCGGCGGGACACGTCACCACGAGTTCGCCCAAACCCTCGCCGCGCAGGGGCATCGGGTGACGGTGATTGCTTCGCCTGTCAGTTATCTTACCGGCTCTGCCCTCACCCCCAACCTACCTCCTGTGGAGCAGGAGATGGGAGAAGGGGTGAGGGTAATCCGCGCTTACACCTACCGCGCCCTGCACAAATCTTTCGTTCACCGCGTCTTCGTCTTCGTCTCGTTCATGACATCCTCGTTTTTTATCGGTCTGGGCGTCAAAAACGTGGATGTGGTCTGGGGCACCTCGCCGCCCATTTTCCAAGGCGTGACCGCCTGGCTGCTGGCGCGACTCAAGCACATCCCGCTCCTGTTCGAAGTGCGCGACCTGTGGCCGACGTTCGCCATCGCTGTGGGCGTGCTAAGGAATCCCATCCTCATCAAACTCTCATTCTGGCTCGAACGTTTCCTCTAC
The DNA here is from genome assembly GCA_026389975.1 of Chloroflexota bacterium. Lineage (GTDB taxonomy): Bacteria > Chloroflexota > Anaerolineae > Anaerolineales > Villigracilaceae > UBA877. The sequence goes on along the minus strand of JAPLGV010000470.1, from coordinate 2,145 downwards.
CGCCGCGCTGACCGGGTGATGGTTAATAGTCCCGGCTATGTGGCCCACGTGACGGAACGCGGCGCACGGTGTGTCGAACTCGTCCCCAACGGTGCCGACCCGGAGATGTTCGACCCGACGAATGGCGGTCTTGCGTTCCGGTCTGCCAACCACCTGGAAGATAGATTCGTTGTACTCTACGCTGGTGCGCACGGACTGTCCAACGACCTGGGCGTGGTACTCGAAGCGGCAAAAATGCTGCCCCGGAAAGGCACCGGGACTTCGCAAGATGTGATAGCGACTTCGGAAATAACTGTCATATTCCTCGGCGACGGCAAGGAAAAACCCGCCCTGCAAGAACAAGCCATCGGAATGGGACTGACCAACGTCCTGTTCCTCCCGCCCGTCCCTAAGACTGAGATGGCCGAGGCCCTGGCCGGTGCAGACGCCTGTCTTGCCATCCTGAAACCACTGGAAGAGTATAAGACTACCTACCCTAACAAGGTTTTCGACTACATGGCGGCAGGCCGTCCCGTGGCGCTCGCCATTGACGGTGTCATCCGCGAGGTGGTTGAGGCGGCAGGGTGTGGTATTTTCGCCAAACCTGGCAACCCATCCGCGCTGGCCAAGGCCATCAAAACCCTGGCCGCTGACCCTGAGCGAAGTCGGAAGATGGGGCTGGCAGGCCGGAAATACCTGGAAGAGCATTTCAGCCGGGCCGTCATTGCCGAAAAACTATTGGAAGTTCTGAAAAGCATATCACGTTAGGAGGATATATGCCCACCATCGCCTTCAACCGCACCTACCGCTACGACGAACTGACCCGCCACAAGCGCGCCGGGGTGGTGAGAGCAGAGGTGGAGCTCCGACCATAGACGGTGGACGATAGACCACAACAAAAAGACCGAAAATACAAATCCTTGGTCGTTTATCGTCAACGGTCTATTGTCTACCGTCGAATTTATCCCATCTTCCCGGTCAGGTAGGCGTCGGTCAGTTCCTTTTCGGGGCGGGTAAAGATCTTCTCGGTCGGTCCAAACTCAACCAGTTCGCCCAGCCAGAAGAGACCAGTGTAGTCCGAGACGCGCCCGGCCTGCTGCATGTTGTGGGTCACGATGACGATGGTGTAATCTTTCTTGAGTTCGGAGATCAAGTCTTCGATGCCGCCGGTGGCGATGGGATCGAGGGCGGAGGTGGATTCGTCGAAAAGGATCACCTCCGGCTTGACGGCCAGCACGCGCGCAATGCAAATCCGCTGCTGCTGACCGAGCGAGAAGCCCAAAGCATTGGCTCTCAGGTCCTTCCTGACTTCGTCCCACAGCACGGCATCCCTAAGACTCTGCTCCACGATTTCATCCAACTGGGCTTTGTTCTGTACCATGCCCAGCACGCGCGGGCCGAAGGCCACGTTATCGTACACGGACTGCGGGAATGGGTTCGGCTTCTGGAACACCATCCCGACCCGCTGGCGCAGTTCGGCCACGTTGTAATCGGGGGCGTAGATGTTCTTTCCTTCAAGTAGAATCTCCCCCTCGAGGCGCGTTCCGGGGATGGTGTCGTTCATCCGGTTCAGGCAGCGCAGGAAGGTGGATTTGCCACAGCCCGAAGGTCCGATCAGGGCGGTGACTTTGCGCGGCAGGATATCCATGTTGATTTTGGACAGGGCCAATTTCGAGCCATAGTAGAAATCCAGGTTACAGATGGCAAAAACAGGGGTGTGGGTCACGGGTCAATTTTACACGATTCTGCCTGCAGTAGCGCCTCGTTATGCCTTATAATCTGGGCGATGAAAATTGCCCGTCTCATCCTGCTTGTCTCCCTGTTATTTCTGACCGCCTGCGGAGGGGGCTCCGGTCAGCCATCCTCCCCAACCCAGGCATCCGCCTCCACCCAGAATAAAGGCTCCGCCACGATGGTCAACCTGGCCCTGGCCTGGGCGGAACGTTACCAAGGCGAGCATCCCGACGTCAGTCTTTCAGTCACTGGCGGCGGGTCCGGAACCGGGATCGCTGCCCTCGTCAACGGGACGGTGGACATTGCCAACGCCTCGCGTGCCATGAAAAGCGAAGAAAAGCAGCAGGCGGAAGCGAATGGCATCACGCCGGTCGAGTTTGTAGTCTCCCGAGATGCCATTGCCGTCATCGTCAATCCGGAGAACCCTGTCCG
>JAPLGV010000377.1 GCA_026389975.1 Chloroflexota bacterium | reverse complement strand
ACGACGATAGGGGTGAATATCGGTTCCGGGGTGCGCATCGGCAACGGGGCCATCGTGCTGGCGGATGTGCCGGATAAGATGGTTATCCAGGCTGGCCGGTATTGGGTCGGGAAAGCAGAATAACTTGCAAGAGTAGAAAAAAATGCGGCAGTTCTTGAACTGCCGCATTTTTATATCTCTGCCAATCTTACCAGTTATATGTGCGCCTTGAGCCAGGTTTCCACATCCTTGAGCACGATGGTGCGCTGCCTGGTTTACAAAACCTTTCCTGCCCGCTTCACCAGCCAGTGCTCCAGTTCCGGGATATTTTCGCTCGGGCGGGCGGCGGCCACTACCGGCAGCCAGCGGCGGTATTATGCTTCGCCGCCGGGGCGAAGATGGAAATAACGGCGAAGATAAGCCACTTGAAACAGACGGACAAAGGTTTTCATTGTGCGGTATGGGGTTTGAGAACTGGCCGCCGTACCCAGGGCAATGGGTTTGCCGGGGAGGTTGGTCATTTGATGCGCGTGCAGATGAACTCGCCGATTTCGGCGACGGATTGCCGGGCCTCCGGCAGGAACGGGACGAAGGCCTGAAAGACGTGCCACAACCCGTCCCAGACCCGGATGCGGACATCCACGCCCGCGGCTTTCATCTTTTCTCCCAAACGGGTCGAATCATCGAGCAGGATTTCATTATCTCCAACATGGATGATGGTGGCTGGCAGGCCGTGCAGGTCGGCCAGGAGCGGCGAGATGAGCGGATTGGACGGGTTTTCCTGGCCAAGATAGGCCGGGGCGAACTCTGGTTCTTTACTCTCGCTTTTACCGCCGAAGATCGGGTCAACTGCCCGGCGGGTGCGGTGGGACTCGCCGGAAAAGGTCAGGTCGGACCAGGGGGAGAGTAGGAACAGGGCAGCCGGGAGTGGTTCGCCTGAATCCCGCAGGCGGATGGCCGTGGCGAGGGTCAGGCCGCCGCCGGCCGAGTCGCCGCCGATGGCGATGTGTTGGGGCGCAAACCCCTGAGCGAGCAGCCAGCGATAAGCGGCGAGGGCGTCTTCGAGCGCGGCGGGGAAAGGATGCTCCGGAGCGAGACGATAGTTTGGGACGAGCAGGCGAGACTTGGAGGCCAGGGCAATGGCACCGGTTAACCCGCGATGAGTGGCCGGGGAACACAGGGTGTACCCGCCGCCGTGCAAGTACAGAACGGCGGTCTCGGTATTGCTTTTGACGGGGACAACCCATTCGGCCTCCACCTTACCGGCCTGAACGGATTCTTTTGTGACGCCTGTGGGAAGGCGGATAATCAGGCGGGCAAGAGTCTCTATTCTCCGGCGCTGTTCCTGAGTGGACAGTTGCGGGTCGAGGACGAAGAGGGCGCGCTTCACTGCCTGGCGTAGCATTTGGATTCTTTTACTGGACATAGGCATCAAAAAGAGGAACGGTTGGAAGGATTTGATCTTTTTCCGGCATTCTTCAAAACCGGTCAGGCTGGCAAGGTGACTTTTTATGGAGTTTTGGCCTGACCCGAATCCGGGTTTACCATTAAGATATACGTATTCACTGCCTTGAAGTCGTTCCCGGTAACAACCTCCAGCAGGTGGAGCAAATCATTATCGAAGCGCAAGTCGGATGCGCCGCCAACGTACCAGTTGGAGCCATTATTGGCCAGGACGATGTTGTAGACTTACATGCCGCACAAGAGCACCTGCATTTCTGGCCGGCCCACAGGCCACCGAAACGGCGAGCAGGATAACGGTCCAGAAAGAAGTGAATTTTTTCACGGATTTACCCACTCATCAAACAAAGGCGTCAGGTCACAGGCGCAGGTCTGTTCGGCACCTTGTTTGAAATCAGCGGTGGTGGCAACGGCCCACTCGTAACGTTGGGTGTAGTTGCTTATGAATCGGTCAAAGGTTTCCTGGCCCATCTGGTCGCGCAAGGCCAGGAGAAAGAATGGCCCGCGCCCGTAGATGATGGCGACGTAGCCGTCACTCGTATACGCAGAGACCGGCAGCCCAATTGGGATGTTTTCGTCATTGAGCATATCCCAGGTGGACTGCATTTCATCCCGGTAAGACTGCGCCTCCTGGGTGCCATGTTGATCGAGGTAGTACTGCCAGGTGACGAATTCCGCCAGCGATTCGTCCAGCCAGGGCTGGTCCTGGGTCGCGTTGCCGACCAGGTTGTAGAACCACTGGTGGCCGACCTCATGCGTTACGACAATTTCCAAAAAATCAGACTCATTGTAAACATTCTCCGCAATCGAGGTCAGGCCGGGGAATTCCACCCCGCCCGCCGAGGTGATGATGGGGACGATGTCGAACTCGGTGTAGGGATAGGGAGCGTAGCGGCGGCTGAAATCTGCGATGGCAGCTTCGGCGGTCTTGAGCGCAGACTGTGCGTACTGGCTCAGGCTGGCCGGAGCATAACTGTTGACGGTGAGTTCACCGATTGTCTCAGCCTGTTTGACGAAACTGGAACTGGCTGCCAGGTAGAAATCGCGCGCCGGTCCGTCGGCGTACAGGACCCTGTGCCTGCCTGCCGCGTCCGACAGGTCCACCTCCGTCCCGGAGGCCACCAGCACCAGGTCTGCCGGGGCGTCCACAAAGACAAAGTAAAAACTGGTATCCGAGAAGAGCGGGTCGCCATCCAGGTCGGGCGTCTGGTTGTTCCAGCCCTGCTCGTTGTAAACCAGGATGGTGGGATAGGCATGTGCCAGCGACAGGATGCCATCGTTATAACCGAAAATGCCGTAGTAAAAATCTCCGCCCAGTGCCGGGACGGTGACTTCAAATTCCACATGGATGATGACAGAATCGCCTGGCTGGAGGGGTGTGGTCAGCGGGAGGCGCATCAACCCAGTCTGATGTGTGACCGTGACGGGCTGATTATCGAGCGTCACATTGTTGATCAAGAACCTGCCGCCTAGAATCTCCGAGAAAACGGCAAAATCCACTTCGGTCAGTACGGCTGTCTCCTGGTTGGTGTAGCGGACCTCCTCCACGCCGCTGACGCGGGTGGGCGGGTCGGCGATGCTGAATGCGATGTGATAGATGCTGGCGCCGGACAATCCCTCAAGGATGCTTTGTGCGGAGCTTGTCAGGTTCTGGCGGAAGAGAGAGCGGTCGTCCCAGCCAATATTGAACGGCGCTTCGGTCTGGGACACCGGCGGGGGCGGCACGGGTGTGCTCGTGGCGACAGAGGAGAGAGGCTTGGGGGTGGACGTAGGGGGTGTAAAGGGCGTGATCAGTGTATTGCAGGCCAGCAGAAGGCTGACAAATAGGAAGAGGGGGAGAAGGCGTTTTGACATAGGTTTAGTCCGCGACAAATGACCCCTGTTTGCAGAAGGCCCGCACCAGGGCGGTCTTGCCGACGCCGGTGCTGCCAACGACGACGATAAGTTTGCCCATATTTGGGCGGCGGCCCGCCCCCCCTACGATTTTCGCGCCGCGGCGGGGGCGGCGTTGATCTGGTCTATATGCGAGATGGTGTGCGATTCGAGTTCGAGCATCTGGGCGGCGTTCAGGAAGTAACTGGCCTTGCGTTCCACGAAGGAATTCGGGAGGGCGGTGGCGTGCGTCAGGGCGTAATAGACCTATGCCGGCGTGGCTTTGATAAACTGTTCCGAAGTAACGGTTGTAGACATTAATTCCCTTCTTTCTTGAGCGGTTTATCCGGATGCTTGAGCCATGCGAGAATATCCCGGATGTGCTCTTCCTCGTGGTCGTGGAACATCTCCACCAGATAGGTTATGGTGGCTTTCTCGCCCCACGGGACGATGACCGGATTAAAGAACTTATCCTCGGGCAGTTGCTCGATGATGGTACGCAGCACCTGGCGGGTGAGACGCCATTCCTTGAGAACGTGTTCATAATCCAGGTTCTTACGGGAAGAGACGGTCAGGGCATTGTACTCATCGAGGCTGCGGATGGCCGGTACGGACGGAGGACGCTCGACCACGTGGGCGCGCAGAGAGACGATGGTGGCATCGTCCCAGCCGGTCATGTGGGCCAGCATGTCTCTGATGGTCCAGCCAGGATAGATTTCTTTATGAGGGTCAATCTTCGGCAGGAGTTCTTCAATTTTTGAACGCGTCTCGTCCATACGGTGGAGCAGGAAATCACGATCTGGAACAGGCATGGCAACCTCCAAATTATTAAGCTAATTTTACACCCGGCGGGGAATATCAGGTAACGATGCGTTTCGGCATCAATTTAACCAGACGGTTTTCCGGTGAATGAGTCTTGCATGAGATTAGTGACCTGGATAGCAGGCAGGTCTCATTTTACTTCATGACCTGTTCCGATGTACAATAAGGCGGAATATGATTATCATTTCTGAATTCGAATCCCGGCTTACCTCCAATCTGTTAAAGACCTTCAGGCACCTGTCCAACCCGGCAGACATCCAGGCTTACCTTGACAGCATCCCTTACATCGCCGAGGAACTCAACCGATCGCCGCTGCGGGTGATGACCGACGGGCAGGCGCACTGT
>JAPLGV010000146.1 GCA_026389975.1 Chloroflexota bacterium | reverse complement strand
ACTGAATGGGGAACACCGACGAAGCAAAGGCCTGATATGAGAAAGGCGTTTCCTACGAGCAAAACTATTGTCGCTTTGAGGTGGCCGAGAAAAAGGCGCAATATTTGTCTCAGCTGGGTCTCAGTAACCAGGCAGTTCCAATTTACGAGTCGCTCATGAAATAACCTTTTGTGAGCGAAGACGAAAAAGAGCGTATGCGCAAGACCATTCAATACTTTCTGGGGAAAGCCATGCGTGGCTGGCAATAATGTCATCGGTTTATTGATAGGAGGTATTTTATGGAGTACCGTGTTCTTGGACTGACCGGCCTGAATGTTTCACCGCTTTGCCTGGGCACAATGCAGTTTGGCTGGACGGCGGACGAGGTTATGTCGCAGCGCGTCCTTACTGCGGCGTACGAGGCGGGTATTAATTTCATTGATACTGCTGATATCTATTCCCGTTGGGCGGATGGCAATCCTGGCGGAATTGCCGAACAGATCATCGGTCGTTGGATGAAGCAAAATAATATTCCGCGCGATAAAATCGTCCTCGCCACGAAAGTGCGCGGCAACATGGGCGGCGGGCCGGAGAATGAAGGGCTTTCACGCAAACACATCCTGCAAGCGGTGGAGAATTCCCTGCGCCACTTGCAGACGGATCATCTCGACCTCTATCAGGCCCACTGGCCGGATGAGAAAACGCCCATCGAGGAGACTCTGCGCACTTTCGACGAACTGGTCAAGCAAGGTAAAGTTCGCTACGTGGGCGCCTCCAACTATTCTGCGTGGGAACTTATGCAGGCGCTCTGGACCTCGGACCGGAACAGCCTGTCCCGTTACGACAGCTTCCAGCCGCATTATAACCTGGTCCATCGTGACGAGTTCGAGCGCGAACTGGCCGCGGTCTGTAAGACATATCGTCTTGGCGTTATCCCCTACAGCCCGCTGGCAGGAGGTTTCCTGACCGGAAAATACCGCCGCAACCTTGTCCCAAATACCGCCCGTGCCAGTGGCGCGAAACGCTATTTCAACGAGCGCAACTGGGTCTTGCTCGACCAGATGGATGCGCTGGCGAAAGAGAAACATGCCAGCATCTCGCAGATTGCTTTGGCCTGGCTTCTGGTTAACCCGCTCATTGCCAGCCCGATTATTGGAGCAAATTCGGTCGAGCAATTGAAGGATAATCTCGGCGCAATGGATGTTCGTCTCACACCTGCTGAAAAATCCGCTCTGGACAAAGCGTCAGCCTGGAAAGAAAACGAGGAGTAACCGGTCGGGGCGGACGGAAATCCGCCCCGAATTATTCTCTATGCGCCTCAAAGCTGACCTTCAGTTATTCCTCGTTACGGTGATATGGGGGAGTGCTTTTGCCGTTATGCGTCTTGCGGCGGGGCATCACACTATTTTCCTGCTAAATGGCTCCCGTTTCCTGCTGGGAGGCCTCCTCCTTTTGCCGCTGACAAAACTCAGGGGAGCATTCAATCGCTCCAACCTCGTTTTTGTCGCTCTGGCTGGATTTGCGTTGTATGCTGCCATCGCCTTTCAGCAGGCCGGGTTGGTTACAACAACTGCCGGAAACGCCGGGTTTATCACCAGCCTGTATGTGGTCATTGTTCCGTTTGTGCTGTGGATCTTCTGGCGCGAGCGGCCTTCTCCGTTGATGGGCGTAGCCATCCCGCTGGCAATTGGGGGTGGATTCCTGCTCAGTACCGGCGGCAGTATCCGGGTTCAGCCTGGAGATGTGCTGATGTTCGCCGGTTCGTTTTTCTGGGCCATGCACGTGATCGTCGTTGCAAAAGCCCAGGGACGGATTGCCCCACTCCCGTTTGCCTTGGGACAGTTTGTCTTTTGCGGAGTGTTGAACCTCGTCACTGGTGCATTTATCGAACATCCCAGTCGGGCCGACATGCTGTTTGTCCTGCCCGCGGTTCTTTATACAGCAGTTTTTTCGATTGCCCTGGGATTCACGTTCCAGGTGATTGCCCAGAAGCATACCCCGCCCAACGACGCCGCCCTGATCCTCAGCCTCGAAGCGGTCTTCGCGGCTCTGTTTGGCTGGTTGTTCTTGCATGAGATGCTTCTTCCAGTGCAACTGGTGGGTTGTGCTTTGATCCTGATTGCGATTGCGCTGGTGCAGGTGAAAAATGGTAAAATGAGGACCATATGACAGCTAAAGTGATTCTCAACCCCTATTCGAATCGTTGGAAAGCGAAAGCCCGCTGGCCGGAGGCAAAAGCAGCCGCCGGCGTGGACTTCGAATTGGTTATCTCTTAACGCCCGGGTCTCTTTATCGAACTGGCTGAACAGGCTGCCCGCCAGGGTTTTTCGCCGATCATTGCCGCCGGTGGTGACGGGACGATCGGCGAGGTTGTAAAAGGTCTAGCACACGCCGCAAAATCTGAAAAGGATTTGTTGGGGCCGCTTGGCATCCTGCCGTTGGGTACTGCCAACGACCTGGCATACAATTTGAGCTTACCCATAAATCTCCAGTCTGCTGCCCAAATCATTAAGACCGGAAATACACAGCGCATGGATATTGGCAAGGTCAACGACCTCTACTTCGCCAATAATTCGGCAGCTGGTCTTGAACCCTATGTTACCACCAAGCAAATCCGGATTACATGGATCAGCGGTATTCTTCGATATTTGGTTGCCGCTGTATGGGCAATCATGGATCGTCCGAAATGGGTAGCGAACATCAAATGGGACGACGGCGAGTACAATGGCCCCGTCTCTTTGGTGACGATCGGAAATGGCTCGCGTTCGGGGGGTGTGTTTTACATGATCCCGCATGCTGATCCTTTCGATGGAAAATTGACTTTTGTATATGGGTATCGTTCTACGCGCCGTGCGATGCTGGCCACATTACCTCGCGCGATGAAACCTGATGTTGGAAGTTATGTAGAGATGGATGGGATTTTTGAACAGAAAGCGACCTGGATAAAGATCCACCTTGAAAACCCATCACCGGCTCACACGGATGGGGAACTCTTCTCGGACGCAATTCAGGATCTGGAATATCGCATTTACCCTGGCCGGTTACAAATCCTGATGCCTTAAACGCTTGTCGAACCCGTAAAAAGCGCCTCTCACAAAGAGGCGCTTTTTCTACTTTCTACTGGGCAATTTTGGACAAACTACGGGGACATCAATGTGACGCGAAAACGAGACCTTTGGGGTCTCGTTTTGGTGGGCGCGAAGGGGCTCGAACCCCCGACCTCATCAATGTGAGTGATGCGCTCTAACCAGCTGAGCTACGCGCCCGGGATGGGCGGGATTATAGCTGAGGTCACAGGCTTTTGCAAGGATTCTTAAGGCTAAGGCAAATAGTCAAGAGGGTTTACAAAGCCAAAAGTAGTATTTATCAATTCGAAATGCAGGTGCGGGCCAGTCGAGGTACCACCGGTCATGCCGACACCTCCAATCAACTCCCCTTGCCCAACATTTTGACCGCACTGAACAATGTAACTACTCAAGTGAGCGTAAAGCGATTGCCAGCCATTGCCATGATCAATGATGACCAGGTTGCCATATCCCCAGTCATTCCAGCCGGCATACACGACGGTACCCGCATCTGTGGCGAAGACGCCATTCCCTTGCGCACCGGCAAAGTCAACTGCGAAGTGCCTTATATCCGGTCGATAGGGCGTTCCTGAGAGCCAGTGCTCGGTGGTGGGGTAAACGAACGTGCCATAGCCTGCTTGAACAAAACTTATACCGCTGCACACCCCCGGTCCCCAGACATGGGTTGACGGGTTTGATTGCACAAGTTGCGCCGGCGCTGTCCACGAAGTGAATTGGCGTTTCCCGCCCGGGACAATCAGCCAGGTACCGGCCGCAATATTCGGATTGTTCAGGTCGCCAATGGCATCCGGGTCTAGGTGGTTGCCAGGAAAATTGATCATGCTCTCTGCGTCAACGCCGAAGACTTCCGCCACTTTCGTCAGGCTTTCCGTGCCCTGCCATTCGTAGTACGTCCCGTCTACGGGCAGGATATTGAGTTCTTGGCCCGGTTTCAGCAAATTAGGATGGTCACGGAGAGTATTCCAGTTGCCAAACAAAATGGTGCTTGGCTTTAACCCAAAGTTATCGGCGATCCTGAAGATGGAATCACCTGCCTGGACAGTATAAGTGGCTACGTCCATGCGCGGCCGGCTCGGGATGGTCGTATGCAGTTGTGCCTGGCGCGGGATCCCGTCCAGAGCAGACGCTATTTCGACCAGCAATTGCGAGACTGGCAATGTGGGTAGCGGAGTAAGATTGGACGCGGAAGGCAAGCTTGAAGTCTCCCCAAGATTCGCCTGCTGGAGCAGCCAGACGACTGTCACAATCAGCAGGACAGCCAGTACGTTCGTCCCGATGCGTAACGTTACCTCACCCAACCCGAGATGGGCCAGGCGTTCCATCCATCTTGTGACTAGACTGGGCCGCTGTTCAGATGTTTCCCCCTGTTTTTCCTCGTTCTGCTGAGGAAATTCCTGCAAAGGCTTGTTGTCCATAGTGTGTCATCATAACATGCCGCCAAATGACCGTCAAGCGACGTATTAAAGGAAGATTAGGATATTATTGTCAAGGGATTATGCCGGGAGGACACACTCTACCCGGTCGTTGCCGGGGCTGTTGACCAGCATTGAAACGGGATAGGCGTCCATTTCCCCGGCGGGGTAGGGGACGAGCAGGTTTTGGAGGCGGACGGGCGACTGCGATGCAGAATCGAGCCATTGTGAGTAGGTGTCTGGTCGCAGAATGACTGGCATCCTGTTGTGGATGGATGCCATCAACTCGTTCGGCTCGGTGGTGATAATCGCTGTGGAGCGGACCTCGGACCCGTCTGCCGACTGCCAGTGTTCCCACAGCCCGGCAAAGGCGAACGGCACTCCCGATTTCAGCCGGATGAAGTGCGGGACCTTGGACTTCAATCCCGGCCGCGCCTGCCATTCGAAGAAGCCATCCGCGAAGATGAGACCGCGGTGATATTTATAAGCAGACCGGAAAGCCGGTTTCTCGGCCAATGTCTCGGCGCGGGCGTTGATCATCCGGTTTCCGATGGACGGGTCTTTGGCCCAGGAGGGGATGAGACCCCAGACGAAGAAATCGGCCTGGTTTGTCCCGTCGTTGGGCAGGGCCAGGATGGGCTGGCTGGGGGCGATATTGTAGCGCGGGGCACCCTGCGCCGGGAATGTAAATTCAGGGAAGGCATCCTGTAAATCGGTCGGGTCAACGGTTAAGGCAAATCGTCCGCACATAGTTATGCTCCTATATCTTCAGTCGCCGAAAATCCCCATCTCGTACTGTCACACCAATCGCATCCAGGTGCTCCAGCAGCGCCTGCACATACTTCCGGCTTGTGTTGAGCAAGTCGCGCACTTCGGCCAGGGAAATTTGTCCCTTTTGCTGGAGCGCCTGGCGGATTTTCTCCATCATGGCCTCGTAATCCGTTTTACGGAAGACCACCTCGTCAGAGACAGCTACCAGGTCGCCGAACTCCCGCAGGGCGCTGAAAATGTCCTCGCCAACTTCTGCCTGGCATTCTTTTACCGATGGCGGGGCGTACGGCGCTGCCGCGAACAGCGCCATTAACTTGTCCACTTTCACCTGCTGGAACGGCGAAAAACGGACGATGTGCCCAGGCAGGGTGGCCCATTTCGGACCCTCGGTCAGGACTCCCTCCGCGGCCATTTTCGGCAGGACCAGGTTGAAGAGGCGGGGTGCCAGTTTCAGCCGGCTCTTTAGCTCCTCGCGTGGCATGCCGCGCCGCAGAGGATAGACACCATGATAAGCGACTAAAGTGGCTGCTACGGATTCTTTGAGTTTCGTCCACTGCGAAGCCGCAAGCACCACACTGTCCATCGTCCATGGTCCATCGTCCAACTTGACCAGCTGACCGCTGTCGAACAGTTCCTTCAAGGCCAATTCGGCTGAGGGACCTTCCAGCCGGGAACGGGCGATCACATCCTTGACCGGTGCCGGTCCGAGGGCGAGCGCAGCCTGCAGGAGCACCTCGGCGGGGGAGCCTTGCGCCAGGGCATCCAGCGCCCGTAACACCGCCTTGTCGAAGCGTTTGTGACGCGCCTGGGGCTGCGGGTCCACCACCGTGCCGCCGCCGAGCGTTTCGCCGGGGGACGGGCGGCGCAGGATGTACCGGTCGCCGCGCACGGCCACAACGGGTGTGCGCAGTTCGAGTTGCAGCCAGCCGGTTTCGCCGGGGTTCAGGGTTTCCGCGCCCAGCAGGCGCACGTCAGCAATGGTCTCGGATGTGCCTATGAAAAGTTTGACTTCGGTGTGATGCCGCAGGGAGGCGGAAACGTTTGGGAGCAAGCGGAAGATGAGGTCGAGGCGCTGGGTGGACCGGTACTGGCCGGCATGCGCCACCACCTCACCGCGCTGGATCTGCTCCACGTCCAGACCGGAAATGTTAACCGCAGTGCGGCTTCCGGGGACCGCCGTCTCCTCTTTCTTTTTATGTGTCTGGAGGCCGCGGATGCGCCCGCGCAGACCGGATGGCAGGATTTCCACTTCTTCACCGGTGGCAAGTTTCCCGTCCGAGAGCGTGCCGGTGACGACCGTGCCGAACCCGGCGATGGAGAAGACCCGGTCCACGGGCAGGCGTGGGCGGCCCAGGTTGGGTCGGGCAGGCGCGTTTTGAAGAAGCAGGCTCAGAGTCCGCAGAAGATCCGGGAAACCGGCCCGGGTGCGCGCAGAAACGCGCAGGATTGGAGCGTCCTGTAATAACGTACCGCGCAAAACGTTGCGGATATCCCCTTCGACCAAATCCAGCCAGGCGGGGTCATCAACCAGGTCAATCTTGGTCAGCACAACGATGCCAGCCCGGATTTGGAGCAGGTCGAGGATGGAAAGGTGCTCACGCGTCTGGGGCATGATCCCTTCGTCGGCGGCGATGACCAGCAGTGCGGCATCTATCCCTCCCACGCCGGCCAGCATGTTCTCGATGAAGTCGCGGTGACCGGGAACGTCCACAATACCGATTTCCTCGCCATCTGGCAAAGTCAGCCAGGCGAAGCCGAGGTCGATGGTCATTTCGCGTTCTTGTTCTTCTTTTAGACGGTCAGGGTGGATGCCGGTAAGCGCGGCGACGAGGGTGGATTTTCCGTGGTCTACGTGCCCAGCGGTGCCGATAACGCGCATAGTTCCTCAATTTCGCAGGGGCACAATGTCGCTGTGCCCCTGCGGGATTATTTGGTGCTCATAATCCGCTCGTAAGCGGAGAGCAGTTCATGTAATTGGGCGAGCATGCCTTGGAATAACTGCTCGTTGGCGTCTTTGGTTTGCTGGAGTACATCCTGCTGGGTCTGGGTCAAATCTTCGAGGGCGGTCAGTCGCTCTTCAATTTTTGGTAAACCACTGCGAGTATCTTTATGGGTTTCCTCCTGAGAGAGGGTGAAACTAGTCCAGCGTTTCTGGTCGTCGGCTTTGAAAGTGACCCATTCCTGGCGGAAACGGTCTTCAGCCAGGCGCTGCATTTCAGTGATCTCGTTGATGCGGCGCTCGAATTTCTGGACGATTTCCTCGTATGTTTCCTGGGTGCGTTTGATCGTGCGCTGGGCGACTTCCCAATCCTGCTGATTGCGGTCCATGGTTTCGGACTGCTTGCGCAGGCTGTTCAGACGTTCTTCCCACTCCTTCCAGGTGTGATCGCGCTCGACCTGGGAGCGGGCCTGCGTTTCGATGAAATTGGCCTGGGCCTGACGGCGGTCTGCCTCATTGGCGAGGATTTCATTGAGACGGATCTCGATGCGGCGGATGCTGTCGGTAAATAGGTCGTTTTTCTCGCGCGATGCGTCCAGGCGTTTGCGCGCTGCGCTGAGTTCTCCTTGAAGATCGGCCAGACGTTTGACATCCTGACGGCGGGGTTCTTCGGCGGCTTTTTGCGCACGCTGGATATCTTCAACGGTCTTGACCATGGCCTGCAGGCGCATTTCCCAATCTGCGCTAAGTTTGTTGCGACGAGTCTCTTCATCGGCGCGGGCCTTGAGTTCGCGCTTGATCTCAGCGATGGGTTCTTTTGTTTTGGGCAGGTCAGCGATCGACTTGTTAATGCCATCAAACTGGATTTGATAGCGTTTGTCAATTTCTGGTTGTTGGTCCTGGCGTTTTTTATCCAAATTGTCAATATGTTTGACAAGCTCCGTGCGTTGCCGGGTCAGGGCAGTGTCATACTGTTCGATGCGGGCGGCCGCCGTGGATAGGTGCGACATCTGGGTGGTCAGTTCCTTGATTTTTTTGTTGGCGGCTTTCAGGTCGCCTTCAAGGTTGCTCGCACGTTGTGTAAGAACATCAATGGTGCTTTTATCTTTACGATGCTCTTCGTCCAGCCAGTCCAGACGCTTGATGATTTGTTCAAATTCCATTTGTAGTGCCTCCGATGGCGCGGGAGTAAATTGTTGATAAGGATTTATCTTTTTAATTATACTGCCTGTCGCATAATTCCTGAACATGGGTTCTTTGGGAATCGAGCTGTTCCTTGGTTGCAGCCGCGCCTGCCACCCGGGATGGTTATGAAATTAGGCTATTGCCCCAAGTGTGTAAAAATTGCCGGGAGTTTTGTCCACAAAGGCAACACCCATTGCGGGAATAATCCCAGCAG
>JAPLGV010000025.1 GCA_026389975.1 Chloroflexota bacterium | reverse complement strand
GTATTGGGGCATTTCGCCATACTCGTAGGCCGTGTTGACGCGGTCCATGCCGACGGTGGGAATGTAGACATACAGGTCGCGCGGGATGGAGATGAGCGCCATCTGCCCGGACCCGGGGCGGATTACGGCAATGATGATGGTATCGGTTCGGAAGTAGGTCTGACCGGGGCGCTTGTCGGAGCCGAGCAGGAGGAAAGTCACGGTCTGGTTATCGGTCAGGACGGAGGCGGGTGGCGGGGCGTAAGGCGGATTGTAGAACGACTGTGGTGTTGATTCTGGGGGGAGAACGGCGTTCGGGTCGAAAGTAGGAGTGGGAGTACTAGGCAGAGGTGTATCGGTGATCAGAGGAGTGGGAGTCTCGGTGGGGGGAAGGGGTTGGAAGGGGGTTGCGGTGGGCGTCGCATCCGCTGGCACGGTGACCAGGTACAGGGTCGTGGGCGTGGAGGCGGGAGGCGTGGTAGCGGGAGGGGTGGCATACGTATTCCCGAAAGAGGCCGCGCAGCCCGTCACAAAGAAAAACAATGTCAGTGCAAAGGTAAATCGCTTCATGGATTCCCTACTGCTTGCATAAGCAACTGCCGGATGGCCTCTTGGTTTGGCAGGAGGTAGAAGTTTTGACTGGTAGGTTCGATCCAGGGCTGGAGGTGGTCACTTGTGAACGTATAACGTTCCACCCGGTTCGGATCGGATACCTGAACCAGAGGCAGCAGGCGGAACATGTCACCCAGAGTCAGGTCAGTGATAGCCGCCTGGCGATAAGACTTGTATAAATCCGGGATGTGTTCGAAAGCGTCCCGGCTGAAAAATTTCTGCCCAATGGCAACCAGCACCTCCTGAGCCCGACGCAGGCGATCGAGATCGCTGGTTGTCATACGGGCGCGAATGTACCAGAGAGCCATTTCGCCGTTCATGTGGACGATGCCAGGGTAGACTGTGTAGCCGTTTGGGTAACCGGTGCGGGTATCATGGAATGTCTTGCCAACGTTCACATCCACTCCGCCCAGACTGTCCACACTGGATTTGAAACTGCCAAAATTGGTCAAGAGATAATTCTCTGGTCGAATACCAAAATTGTACTCGAAGGTCGTGGCTAGCAAGTCAAACCCGCCCAACAGAAAGACATTATTGATACTATCCATGCGGAAACCAGGAATGTAGACATACAGACTGCGCGGGAAGGAGACTAAACTGACCGTGCCGTTAGATTTGATGGTCATCAGGATGATCACGTCGGTATGGTAGTTTGTAGCCCCAGGTCGCTGATCTGAACCGAGCAGGAGAATGCTGATCTGTTTTTGGGGTTGGGGGATCAAATCAACCGGGCCGGGAGTCCGGGTGGTGGCAGGGATGATTTGCAGGGTGGGATAAATGCGCGGCGGGCCTGACTCTGGCGTCGAATCTGGCGGCGAAGTAACCAGGAACAGGGTCGTGGGCGTGGCGGCGGGAGGCGTGGCAGACGTATTCCCGAAAGAGGCCGCGCAGCCCGTCACAAAGAAAAATAATGTCAGTGCAAAGGTAGCTCGCTTCATGGATTCGTGGTGCGGGGCGCGGGCGAGAGAGCCTGCTGAAGCATGGACTGGATGGCTGGTCCGTTTGGAAGCAATACGCTGGCGCCGCCAGGAGTCATCCAATTGGTAACGTAGTCCGGTCCGATGTTGTAATTGCGGATATCAGCATTGTTCAGATGAAGGGCCAGCGGGGAAAGTTGCAGGATGTTTGGCAGAGTCAGGTCAGTGATGATCGAGGAACTGAAGTCGTTGTACAGTTCCGGGATTTTGCTGATGGAGTCGGTTTGCAGGGCGCGTGTGTAGAGGGCGCGCAGCACTTCCTGCGAGCGGCGGCCGCGGTCGAAATCACTGGACGTCTTGCGCGAACGGGCGTACCACAGCGCCATTTCACCGTTCATGTGGACGATGCCAGGGTAGACTGTGTAGCCGTCGGGGTAACCGGTGCGGGCATCATAGAATGTCTTGTCGACGTTCACATCCACTCCGCCCAGACTGTCCACGATGCGGCGGAAGCCATCGAAGTCCACAATCGCCAGATAGTCAATTCTGAGTCCCAGGTTGTACAGGAGGGTGTCTTTGAGCAGGGCAAAGCCTCCGCCAGGGTAGTCGTACATCTCGCCGTACTCGTAGGGGGTGTTGACGCGGTCCATGCCGACGGTGGGAATGTAGACATACAGGTCGCGCGGGACGGAGATGAGCGTCACCTGCCCGGACCCGGGGCGGACGGCCGCGATGACGATGGTATCCGTCCGGAAATAGGTCTCCCCGGGGCGCTTGTCGGAGCCGAGCAGAAGGAAAGTCACTGTCTGGTTATCGGTCAGGACGGAGGCGGGTGGCGGGGCGTAAGGCGGATTGTAGAACGCCTGTGGTGTTGATTCTGCGGGGAGAACGGCGTTCGGGTCGAAAATAGGAGTGGGAGCCTCGGCGTCGGGAAGGGGTTGAAAAGGGGTCAGGGTGGGTGTCCCGGCGTAGGGAAGGGGTTGGAAAGGGGTCAGGGTGGGTGTCGAATCAAGCGGCTGGGCTCCGCAGGCGGAAACCGTTAACAGAAGCAGGCAGGTGAGGTTGATGATTAGGGAACGCATAGAGAAAAGTGTGATAAATATCCCTACCAAACAGCCATCACGGGGTGGGTATTGGTGTGGCAGTGGCGGTATCGGCGGGTGTGCTGGTTGCCGTGGGTGTGCTGGTTGCCGTGGGTGTGCTGGTTTCAACTATGGCGTCGCAGTCGGCGGGACCGGCGTATCGGTCGGTGGGACCGGCGTGTCAGTCGGCGGGACCGGCGTGTCAGTCGGCGGGACCAGCGTGTCAGTCGGCGGGACCGGCGTGTCAGTCGGCAGGACCGGCGTGTCAGTCGGCGAAGGCGTGCGCGTGGCCCAGGGCGGGACGTAGAGCGGTTGTCCGATGTGGATATTGGGACTGGTCAGGCAGTTGGCGCGCTGGATATCCGTGTAGGGAATGCCATAAACCTGGCCCAGATGGTAGAGTGTATCACCATGCTGGACAATGTAGATGACCCAAGTGCGCGGCGCACCGCACGGGACCGGGGTCTGGGTGGGCACGGGTGGAAGGTAAACTACCAGGCCAGGCAACAGGCCGTCCGTCGCCAGACAGTTGGCCTGGCTGATCTCGGCGCTGGTTTTCTTAACCCGTAGAGCCAATCCATCCAGCGTATCGCCGGGCTGGACAATGTAGGGCAGCCAGCCCGGAGGCGGAGGGCAATTGGTGGGGGGGGGGGGGGGGGGGGGGGGGGGGCGGGGGGGGGGGGGGGGGGGGGGGGGGGGGGGGGGGGGGGGGGGGGGGGGTTCCGGTGGGGGGGCAGGGGGTGGGGAGAATCCACCAGGGAAGGGGATGGCTGCCCGGTGAGGGTGATGGTCGGCGGCTGGGTGGAAGTAGGCATACGCATGTTTCCCTCAGCCAGGGAAAGCGAAAAAGCTCCAAAGAGCAAGGCAATGGAGACCAGAGCGGTGACGATTCCCCAGAAAACCTGCCGCACATCCCGCATTTTATTTCTCTTCTTCCGCTTCGAGCAGGACTGGCAGCAGGACACTGAAAGTGGACCCGCTGCCTGCTTCAGTCTCGACCCAGATACGGCCGCCCTGGGCTTCGGCGAGCGCCTTGGCTATGGAGAGGCCGACGCCGGTATCTCCCAGTCCCTGGATGAGGGAGTGTTCGGCCTGGTAACGGCGGGTGAAGACGCGTGGAATATCGTCGGAAGCGATGCCTCCGCCGGTATCCGTCACCTGGATGGAGATGAAGTGCTTGTTTGACTCGATCTGCATCTGAACCCGCAGGGTAATGATCCCCTCGGACTGGGTGGCAGCGGTGGCATTCTGGAGCAGATGGATAAAGATCTGCTGAAGGGCATCCTGGTCGGTCTGGACTCCCGGTGCGGCCTCGGGAATATCCAGCCGCAGGGTGATATTCTTTTCGCGGATCTGCGTGCCGGTGTAGGTCATGGCATTGTCAATGATGAGGTTCAGGTCAATTGACTCTGCTTTGAATTCCATCTTGCCGGTCTCCAGGTTGGTAATCTGGATCAGATCGTCCACCAGGACGCCAATGCGTTCGGTGGAGGTTTTGATGCGCTCGATGAACTTGCGCTGCATGGCGCCGAGGAACCCGACCGATTCGCCCAGCAGCTGGTCAGTGTAGCCGACGATGGAAGACATCTGCTGGCGCAATTCCTGAGAGATGGAGGCGATGACTTCCACCTGTTCACTGGTAATGGGCGATGTGGGACGCTGTTCCAGTTCCAGGATTTTAACATTGGAGTCTGCCTGCGCGTTTTGCATCCGCGCCATTTCTTCGAGGGTCTGGCGTAGTTCACGTTCCAATTGTGCGGAGTCGCCGGGCGAGCCGCCAACTTCTCCGGTTTGGTGAATCTGCTCGATTTGGGTTTTCAGGGATTCAATCGTTTTCTGGGATTCTTCCTGCATGACCAGCAGGGCAGCCGTGTTCTCGGCCTGCATCTGCGACTGGGAAATCTTTTCGTTCACCTTTTCCAGCTCTTTGGCGGCCTCTTCGTATTTCTTTTTTTCATCCGCAGCCTGTTCCTGCGCAGACTGGGCATCCTGGTGCGCCTGGTCACGTTCGGTCTCCAGAAGAGAGGCGCGCTGACCGCGTTCCAGGATGGGGATGAACAGGGTTGAAATGTTGGAGAGATAGGCCTGGTCTTCGGCGCTCCAAATACGGTTGGAATAAGACGAGAGGATCAGGATACCGCCCAGAGGTCCGCGCTCGCGCGAAGTGATAGGGACGCTCAACAGGTGGCCGGGATTGGTCAGGCCGAGCATCTGTCCCAGGCCCTTAAGGTCTGAGGAGGTACTGCTGGCCGGTAAACGCAGCGGACGTCCGCGCTGGATGGCATTGGCGAGCATGGGAATGGCGTCTTTGTTGACGGCTGTGCCATCCAAGTTCTCTTCACGAATCAAGTCGTAGCCGCAAGCAATGGACCGGCTCTTGTCTTCGGCCAGGATGAGCAGGAAACACAGGTCGGCCAGCATGGCCTGGGCAATGCCGCGCGTCATGGCGCGGCCAATCTTGTCAGCGTTATCCTCGGCGGCCAGAGACATCAGGGCGTGGAGGGTCTTGGGATCGGTGCTGTAACGTCGCCGTTCCAGGGTGGGTTCCTCGGCAGAGTTGTCCGTCTTGACGAAGGGCGTACGCACTGAAGTGGAGGTCGGGAAGCGCTGCACAATCGTCAGCAGGATGGGGAACAGGGCCAGTTGGGTCAGACGGACAAATCCGGGAAAGTCGCCGTCCATCGGCCAGATCAGGCTGAGCAGGTGTCCGATAAAAGCCAGCAGCAGCATGGCCAGACCGTTGCCCCAGCCGTTCGGTCTGCGCATGGCCAGCCCCAAAATGCCGAGCAGAGCGACAGCCAGACTGAAGCCCTGCCAGATCATTTCGAAAGTTGAGCCGTTGAAACTCGTCCCCGGGTTTTGCGCCCAGAACGCCAGTGTCAGGCCAAAGAGGGTCAGCACAAGTAAGTTGAGCAGTACAGTGGCGGAATCAGCCAGCCGCATCGGTTCAGGGAACGCCCACAGCCAGATAATCCAGACCAGCGCCAGCAGCGTTACTGCCCGGTCGAGCGGGGGCAGCACCGTTTTCGGGTCGAGCAATCCCTGCAACGCCAGACCGCTGACAATGAACAGGACAGCCTGCAGGCCGAGTAAAATGCCGAGGCCGAAGACCGTCCGCCGCGCCTGTGGAAATTGACTGGAGCGCAGGAGATGAATAGCTCCTTGCAGCGTTCCGGCAATCAAAAACACCAGCAAGACGTGGTAGATGAGATTCCCAGGAGAGGTAATAAGGAGCGTGAAAATTTTATTGAAGAATAGACTCATAGGTAACTGCCTGCGCGATTATACTATTTCCCCATAAGTTTATACCATTTTGGGCAGGGCGGGTATACCATTTTCATGGGTCTTTTAGAATTCCCGTCCCGTGCCCCGTCTCCCGTCCGAGAACCGGGACTACCACGCGAGAACCGGGACTGCCGTGATAGAGGGAAAGATATGCCACGGCAATTCCCAGAGAACCATTTT
>JAPLGV010000284.1 GCA_026389975.1 Chloroflexota bacterium | reverse complement strand
TCTGGGAACTCAGAAGCAATTGCCCGAATGGCCGGAAGCACGCGCTGTTTCTCTTCTTCGGCATCCACCGGCTGGGAGCCGGGGCGGGTGGATTCCCCGCCGATATCGAGGATGTCCGCTCCCGCGGCGAGAAAATTTCTGGCTTGAACGAGAGCAGCCAGCCCCCCGGCCTCTTCCCCACTCCGCTTCGCTACGGGGGCTGTAGTCCCGCTTGCGGGAGAGGGGAGCAAAAGGCCGTCACCCGAAAAACTATCCGGGGTAATGTTCAAAATCCCCATCGCATAGGTGCGTTCTCCCCACGTCAGGGTGTGGCTGCCGATGGTCAGGGAAGGCATGGTAGATTGTATACTACACCATTTGATCCAACGGGCGGCTGAGCCAGGCTTCGGCGGCATCAATGTCGGTAAGAATCTTGATGGCTGCTGAGGTCTCGGGGACTACTGCGTAATAGATTTCGCGGACGGCGTTGGCGACCTGGTCGCTGGCCACCACCACTGCCACACGGATGCTGCGCGCGGCCGGGTCGCTATTTGCTTCCAAGGCCGTATGGATGGCTTTTTCCGGGATTTCTTTCACCTGGCGCAAGTCGTACAGGTTGCGAGTCAGACGGTCGGAGCCGAGCAGGTGCTCCAGGGCGAAGTCGTGCCAGTGTTGGATGGTGACATCCGACAAGTCGGTGAAGGTGAGTGCCATGCCTCCGTCCGGGCGGCGGACGACGGTATAGCCAATGCCGGGTTCGGGTTTCCAGTAAAGGGGTTTGGGTTCGGTCATCGGGAGGCTCCTGATAAGGTTGAGTTGATTATAACCGGAATGCTATTCACGCCCTGCCAGCGATACGCAGTACATACAGCGCATCCACGGTCACAAACAGGTTCATCGTGTTCCTACTCGTCCCGCCCCAACGGACCGGCGAGTAGCCGCTCAGTTGCGGACGGGTCGGACGGGAGAACGACTCTTCCGCCGGGAAGCCGCCATCCGGCAGGCGCTTGGATTCGAGCAGGTCGAGCGCATCCTTGCAGCGCGGGTCGCCGAGGAATCCGGCTTCGGCCATGACTTTCAGCCCGAACAAAATGTCGTAATGCCAGTAGGCGGGATAATGCAGCAGGAGGAAATGTTCGTCCATCACGGACCCGTCGCGCTGACGTTTGAACAGATGGCGCTTTAGAAAGGTTTCAGCGGCGCGTTCGGCGGCGGTCTTGACCTTTGAATCTCCCGAAACTTGCGCGTATAATGCCAGCGCCCGCATGGGAATGAGCGTCTCCATGAAGGAAGATGTGTCCGCTTCGGGGCGCTTGTCGCAGTTCCAACCGCCGTCCGGCCACTGCCATTGGAGCAGGCGGGAAACCAGTTCGTCGGTGTGCTCATCTGCCAGCCCCAGCCGGAGCGACGACCAGACGGCATTCCCTTCTTGCGAGGCGCAGCGCCGCGTCCGCCCGGCGATCTGGCGGGTGTGCTTTTCGTGCGCC
This sequence comes from Chloroflexota bacterium, assembly GCA_026389975.1. Classification (GTDB taxonomy): domain Bacteria; phylum Chloroflexota; class Anaerolineae; order Anaerolineales; family Villigracilaceae; genus UBA877. The sequence goes on along the minus strand of JAPLGV010000284.1, from coordinate 761 downwards.
TTGCCCAGCCAGTAATCGAAGGTCTCGTCCATGAGTGGGCGCAGGGACTCGTCGCCCGCCGGACAGCCCAGGTCGGCCAGCAGGGACAGGGTCCAGTGCGAGCCGATCCACTTTCTGTAAGCATGACCAGTAGTGTCGCGCCCGGCGAGCAATTGGGTCACGAGCGGTGAGTGGCGGGTGGTTTCGGCGGCTTTTTGGGCTGCGCTGGAATCAGGCGCCTGGCCGAGCACGTTGACAGCTACCTTCCAAGCCAGGGCGGGTTCGGAATTCAGCTGCTCAATCAGTTGGCTCATAGCGTTTCACTCCTGTCGTATCCAACGCCGACCGTAACTGTTTTATAGTTGCGCCCAAAACCGGATGGACGAGGTCAGGTTCCAGGTCCGCCAGCGGGACGAGGACAAAAGCACGTTCGTGCAGGCGCGGGTGAGGGATGGTCAGTTCCGGGGTATCAAGAATCAATTTGTCATAGAAAAGGATGTCCATGTCAATCCGGCGCGGCCCCCAGCGGACGGTCGGAAGGCGGCCGAGTTCGGTTTCCAGAAGTTTCAGGTGTTTCAGAAGTTCCACAGGGGCCAGGGCGGTCTGGCTCTTGAGCACCATATTCAAGAAGGCGGGCTGGTCGGTGAGACCCCAGGGCGGCGTCTCGTAAACCGGCGACTGCGCCAGCACGCGGACGGCGGGCGGTAGGGCGGTAATAGCGGCCTGAAGATTGGCGAACCGGTCGCCGAGGTTGGTGCCGAGGGCGAGATAGATGATGGATG
>JAPLGV010000300.1:1856-5367 GCA_026389975.1 Chloroflexota bacterium | reverse complement strand
CCGAAACAGCCGATGACGGCTTGCACCGCGGGGGTGCTACGTGAAAGCAGCATCGGCTAGGGGGAGGGAGGATGTGCTTGATGGCGTACTGCTCCGGAATATTCAGATGTTAAGGTCCGAAAGAAAATGCGACAAGGATCCCCAATGAACGCCCTTGCCGCATGTTTATTATAGCACAGATGTGCTAATTTGCAACCTGCGCTTTCCTTAAAAAAATGTGCACTAGAACAACTCAGACCCTACCCATAGGGTGCTTCGCAAAAGGCTTTTCTAGCTGACTCGAGTGCCGGTTTTATTAGTCCCTAAAGGTCTTGGAGACCTTTAGGGACTTTTGCTATTTCTCTTCTGGGGCGACTGTCTCTGTTTTGAGGAGTTCATCGAACAGAGACCGGTAATAAATCATTGCCTGCCTTAATTCTTCAGTATGTGCCTGGTGGTGCTCATTTTTGATCGCGATCTCCCGAGCGGCGCGGTAATTACTCACCAAAGCAGGATAATTGACCGAGATATCGGCCGCCCGCTGCTCAAAATCAGATACTGGATAGTCACGAATCTTCATGACTTCCATGATCAGGTGGTCGGCCTCTACAGTCGCCTGTCCTGGTTGGTCGACAAATTTGGCTTGGACAGCAGTCCAATCAGCCAGATAACGCTCGCGCTCGCTAATGGAAAGTGAACGAATATTCAAAGTATCAACATGCTTCCGTCGTTCATCCAGCTCTGTTTGTGCTTTCTTCTCGTTACCCATGATCTTCACAGTGCGATCATACTCAGGTCCAAATTGATCATGGAACCGTTTACGGCGAGCAAAAATCGGCGCCAATATGACGCCCACAATCACCATCAGAACAACAGCGATGATAATAAATGTAGTATTCATTAGAAATCTCCTTTTTTAACGCATGAAAATGCTATTGGAAAAACTACTCACCTATTTACAAACTTAATTTACACGCACTGCCTGGTTATCGGCGTCTCGAACCAACGAATGCGCCCAGAATGGCAAACACGAGTGCCACTCCAAACAAAAAACCAAGGTTATACTGGCTCCCGTCGTTGTGCACTTCGTACATCTGCATATTCGGATTAATAAATGACACCACGAGAGTTACCGGGGAGATGATCCCGTGCCAGATTCCTAGCAAGATACCGGCGACACGATCGTGCACATCGGCTGTATTGACCAGTGGGTTCGGACCGGGCACATTGATTTGTATGCTTACGCCGGGCACGTCGATTTGACCGTTGGGAGCGGGCGTACCGGCTTGTGCGTTCGGAACAGGCGTATTGATTTGTGCGACAGTGCCGGGAGCACAGCCCGCGACCATTACAAGCATTACGGCCATTAAAACGAAAAAGAATTGTTTCTTCTTCATATCTTACCTCCGGATTTGATCTGATAGGCCTGTTGTGTAAATGAGCCGTAGCAGGCTGTCGAGCTACGAAACCGTATGCAACTCTATTGTCATCTTACAATAAATATTCCCCGGCCGCATCCATCGACTGGGGAATATCGATCTCCGCCATTTGGGGGAGGAGATTGCCTCCCCTTGTATGATAATAACTAGGCAAGGAGAGAGGTGAATCGCGGGCACCGCCCGCTGTGGACACGAAGTAACACAAAGAGGAATCAGGACAACTTAATCAATTCGTTCGGGGTACAAATCCCCCGTCGGTCACCGAAGCCCTCAGAAACGGGAGCTTTGTTCTTGCCCCTGCGAACAAGATCTTGGAGTTTCTGATGCTCTGTTTCGCTAAGTTCAAGTCGCTCTTTAAGCATGTGCTCAAGGATACCAAATCCATCACATCCGCATGGTCAAGGTACTAGAAGATGGGCTTTATCCATTGCAGAGCAAAAACTACGACAACCGCGATCACGATCAAACACAGGCAAAGCGCCACAATCGCGATCAAGAGGCCCCAGATCCAGAAGGTCGGCTTTTTCGCCGCAAGCGCTGCGGCGGGATAACCAGGCGGATAAACGACCGGATCCTTTGTCACGGCATTGGCGATCAGGAAGAACATCCACACAAATACTGTAAAGACCAGGAACAGGAAAATCGTGATCAGGAAAAAAAGCATATTGGTGGAAGCCAGCGCTTTGGACAGGTCACCGCGAGGGTTCAGTAAAGTGTGCAGGAAAAGGAACGTAGCTGCTAGGAAACCAATCGCCCAGACCGGCTTGTTCCAGCGGGCGAGCGCCTGCCCGAACGTGTTCGGCAAGGCCAGCATTTGTAGGAAGATATTTTGTACGGTAACGGCGAAGATTAGCAGCAGGAAACTTTCCAGACCGCCAATCAGCACCAAAAAGAATTCCGGCAAGCTTACACGCAGTATCAGCGCAGTTAGCGTTGTGGGCAACCAGGCTGCGAAAAGGATCAGGAATAGGACACCCGCAGCGATACGCAGCAGAGCGTTTTCGGTGCGCCGGTTTTTCAGGGCTGTCTGGTCTATATCGAACGCCTCCGGCGAACCGAACATGAGGCCGGGAAGGATGCCAAAGACCCGTGAAAAAGCCGTGGAGGCTACGATGATGAATAGATTACCCGGGCGCACGGTCAGTCTGGAGGACAGCTTCCAATACCGGGCGGCAGCCCATTGGACAATATCGTCGGCCAGCCCAACGAATCCGTAGGCGATGACCATTGTCACGAATAGGTACAATCCAGTGAGGCTGAAGGGATTCCAACTGCGCTCCAGAAGCGAGAAAACGAAACCGTAGATCAGCATCACCAGGATAAGCTTAAGCAACTCGAACCAGACCGGGCGCCCAAGGCGCTTGCCGATGCTGGCGCGCTCTGCCAGGTCGCGCACCCACTTCAATGGTTTTAGGATGCGTTGAAGGAAAGCCTCGTTCTTGACCAGAGTGCGGTTGAGGATCTCGGTCGGTGGAGATATCGAGAGGAGTGGGAATGTAGGTGGTAATCTCAGGCGTCAGCAGGCCTGGTTGGCGGAACCCCTCTACTGTCTCGCCGGGATGGATCACCGCGGCCTCGGAATCGCCGAAGCTCCACTGGTCGCCGATGGTCGTGGATTGTCCTCCCTGTAGGCAGGTGTCCCATTGCAATGCCGCGCCATTGTCTTGGTAATTGTTATCTATCGTATCCTGAAGATCTTCACCATATCCGATGCGATCCCAAATGGTTGAGTAATTGGCTTCCTCAAAATGTGTGGCGCGCGGGTTTGGGATAAAAACCATGAACCAATCGCGCGCCTGGTTAAAACCGCCCACCGCCCCGCTCTGGGTGTCGTGATAGCCAAACCCTAGGTCACTGTCTGCAAAATATATATCGGCAGCGTGGTAGGCCTTGTAACAGGTCGTAGCTGTACCTCTATTCGAAATTTCCCAATCGAGTTGGAAGAAGTTGTTCCCATTGACGTAGGAAACGGTCTGGACGATCTGTAATTCGACGCCGTTGTCGCTGATCTGCAACTCCGTTACCACACGCCAGGGACTGCTGGATGCTCCGCTGCCGGATGGCCCTTCTTGGCGGATGGGCGTGAAGAGGCT
>JAPLGV010000300.1:0-1843 GCA_026389975.1 Chloroflexota bacterium | reverse complement strand
CTGTTCCCGTGAATGGGACCATAAACTGTTTGCCCAACCGCGATAAAGAAACCGGCCGGATCATACGAGGCCGCATGGGAATATTTTTGGTGATAGACATCCACGCTGCCATCCGGGCCGACCAGGATACGCAGCGGCTGACCGGCTATCTCGATGTCTCCCTCTTGCGGGCGCGGCCCTGGGACCATTTTCCCGTCGCCGCTGGCGGACGGGCGCGCCAGTGCGGAACTGGCCCCGGCGAGGCTGACGATCAGCAGGGCAGCGCCGCAAAGAATTCTGAGCACTGTGCCAGAAGACATGTTACGCATGGCTGTCACCTCATTCTCCCTTCGAGGCTTTCCGCGAAATCCTTTGCATCTTTGAGGTCTGCTCCTGTTTCGTCGCGGTAAAGTTTGATTGCCTGGATTTTCATTCCATTAGTCAATAATACGCTGATCTTCTCTTTCAAATGTACGTTAACGGGGGATGTTCACCGATCTACCTGAATTTCAGGGGGTTGTACAGTTTTCGCCATCAATGACTGCTTTTTTCGCTGCTCACCGCCAGTTCGCAAGTCTTCCTTAAAAATGTACAACCAGTCACAGTAAGGGCATTTGAAGAGATCTAGGCGGTCAATATCCTGGAGGGGAGCGCTGCACGCGTCGCAATCCAGTTTGATCTTTTGCATACGCTGACCTCTTTTGTGGTTACGGATGACCTGTGGGCTGCAGTGTAGCTTCCCTCTCTGGGAGCATCACCAGGCTCAAGTCAACTATGCTCATTATACAAGAATTGTCAATTGTCCGCACCACCAATGGCGTGGAGCGTCTACAGCGCGAAGTCCGCCTCGGTTAGTGGAGTGCTTGTCAAAGAGCGTCACCCTATAGGATGGATTGGATGGGAACCTTTTCCTGGGCGCGTGCGCACTGGTCAACGTCGAAGGTGACCAGTGGCAGGTGCAGCTGGCTGGCAACCGCCACGTACACGGAGTCGGCCCCAAGCAATCCGAGTTCGGCAGCCAGGCTGGCTGCCTCGTGGATGAGTTCATTATCCATCTCAACCAACCGCAGTCCGGGCAGGTTTTCCAATTGATGGATTGTTTGTCTGCCAAGCGCCGGGTCTCCGGTGTGCCGTGAGATGGCTCCCCCGACTTCTGCAAGCAGCAGGGTGGGAGAAATGAACTGCGTGCCTGCCTCGCGCTGTTTTTCCATCCAGGATTTTACGGCCGCGTGGAACTCATCCTGCAATACCAGGCGGGAAACCCAGACGCTTGCATCCAGGACGATAAATGTCTTTTCGCTGGCTGGTGGGGAGGTCATCGCCGGTGCTCGGAGACCGCCTGCGCGGAAGAGACGCCTTTCGGCCAGTGCGCTCCGATCTCGGCGGCCAGCGCATCCAGGTTATCCCAGGAGTGCTTTTCATTCTCTTTGTTCTTTGAGGGTACAACAGGAATCAGGAGAGCCACCACCTGACCGCGGTGCGTCACCTGCACCTTGTTGCCAGTCTCGCGTACCAGGCGGATCAATTCGCTGGCCCTCTGTTTAAGTTCACGTACACCAACAGTAACCATATCCGTACTCCTTTCTGATGTATCCACAATTGTAGACACATTATATCACGGTTCAATGTTGGTAGCACGCCATACCGTCCCGGTGTCCGGGGCTTTCACAAAGTCTACTGCTAATTACGCAGTACCCTGTGAAAGCCTGGTAATCCCCACCCCCCTGACCCCAAACCCCGACTTTGTGAAAACCGTGCAGTTGCCAAAGGAACGCACCGTTTTTATCCAACCGGAGTAGAATTGACCCCATGCCCGCAAACATTGAAATCAAAGCCCGCGCCCGCAATTTCGCCGACCTGCGCC
>JAPLGV010000243.1 GCA_026389975.1 Chloroflexota bacterium | reverse complement strand
GGGGCTACCGCCGCACCGACGGCCTCGGCATGTTGGAGTTCCTGCAACTCGCCGAAGACATCGGTGCCACCGCCCTCTTCTGCAACAACATGGGCATCGCCTGCACCATCCACACCCCGTACGGCGACCTCGTAACGCCGCTCTTCGCACCGGTCGGCACGCAGGCCACGGTTAAGACGCTCACACCCGCGCAACTGGATGAACTGGGCGCATCGCTGATCCTCTCCAATACCTACCACCTGTACCTACGTCCCGGTGACGAACTGGTGCGTGAGCTGGGCGGTCTGCACGAATTCATGCAATGGCATCGCCCCATACTGACCGACTCGGGCGGCTTCCAGGTCTTCTCATTGGCCCAAACCCGCAAAATTGACGACGACGGCGTGACCTTCAAGAGTCACATTGACGGCTCGGCACACCGCTTCACCCCCGAAAAGTCCATTCAAATCCAGGAGAACCTTGGCGCTGATATCATCATGGCCTTCGACGAATGCTCCGACCCCAACGACCACGCCTACAGCAAGATCGCCATGGAACGAACGCACCGCTGGGCTGAACGTTGTCTTACCGCAAAGACGCGTGCCGACCAGGCCCTTTTTGGGATTATACAAGGCGGGGTCAACCCGGACCTGAGGACTGTGTCGGCCCAATTCATCACCTCCCTGCCTTTTCCTGGCATTGCCATTGGCGGTCTCTCGGTCGGAGAGACTAAAGACGAGATGCACGCCACGCTCGACCTGGTCACTCCGCTCCTGCCGGAGAACAAACCGCGTTACCTGATGGGCGTCGGCACGCCCGAAGACTTGATCAACGGCATCGCCCGCGGCGTGGACATCTTCGACTGCGTCCTGCCGACCCGTCTGGCCCGTCACAATGCGGCCTTTTCGTCCGAGGGGCGGCTCAACCTGATGAATGCCGCCTTCGCCCGCGACCCGCGTCCGATTGACGAAACCTGTAAGTGCTATACTTGCCAGACATTCACGCGGGCCTATCTGCGTCATCTGATTGTTGCCAAAGAGATATTAGCAGGAACTCTCCTGTCAATTCATAATTTACATGCGCTGGTGCAGCTGGTAAAAGACATTCGCCAGATGATAATTGATGGGACATTCGAAGCCAATGCGCCATCTCTGCTGGTACGATGGGATAATAATGCAATAAGGAAATCGGAAATAGTGAATAGCCGTTAGAAAAGGAGGAGAAATGTCCGCTGACAATATTCAAGGGTTGGACACATTGGAGGCATGGAAACGCTCGAAAGATTTTGCTCTACGGACGTATAAAGACATTCTCCCTTTGCTGCCGACAGAAGAAAAATGGAATCTCAACCAGCAGATTCGCCGCTCGGCTCAGAGTGTGCCTGCCAACATTGCAGAAGGGCATGGAAGATTTTATTATCAAGAGAACGTTCGCTTTTGCTATATTGCAAGGGGCTCATTGACAGAAACCTACAGTCACATTACCCTTGCGCACGAACTTGGTTTTATCCCATCAGCACTTTACAAGGAGATAAAAAAGCAGATCGAAGAACTCGTCCGCATCATCAACGGTTATATCGCTTATCTTAAACGTTCCAAAGTTGGAGCAAACGAACCCGGCGCGAACCACACCCTCCGGGAAGACCCCGCTCCTTACTTTACCGATAATCCTGAAGATCCTAACCCTACAGCAAGTCAATAACCCTTTCACCTATTCCCTATTCCCTATCCACTATTCCCTAACTCCTATGAACATCTTCCAATCCTTCCTGCTCGGTATCCTCCAGGGCCTGACCGAATTCATCCCGGTCTCGTCCACGGCCCACCTGCTCATCGGGCAAAAACTGCTTGGCATCCCGGCCAACAATGCCATGTTCTCGTTCCTCATCCTCGTCCAGCTTGGGACAATCCTCTCGCTGATTGTCTACTTCTGGAAAGACCTGCTGAAAATGGTCAAGGCGTTCTTCGCCAAACCACTTTCCACGCAGGAGAATAAACTGGGCTGGTTTATCATTGTTGCCACCCTCCCGGCCCTGGTTTTCGGCTACCTGTTCAAGTCCGCCGTGGAAGCCCTGTTCAAGACGCCCTTGCTCGAAGCGGCCATCCGTCTGCTCATCACTGCCGTTGTCCTGGCGCTGGCTGAATGGTTGGGCAAGCGCAACCGCAGCCTCGAGAAAATGACCTGGCTGGACGCCCTGTTCGTTGGCTTCGCCCAGGTGATCGCCATCTTCCCCGGCGCTTCCCGCTCCGGGACGACCATCGGGGCCGGGATGGCACGCGGCCTGGACCGTCCGTCCGCGGCGCGCTTCGCCTTCTTGATGTCCGTGCCGGTCATGCTGGCGGCAGGCGGCTACCAGTCTCTTGACCTGCTCAAGATGCCCGGCCTCGGCTCGTTCCTGCCCCTGCTGGCGGTCGGATTCGTTAGCGCGGCAATTGTCGGCTGGCTGGCAGTCAAGTGGCTGCTGGGCTACCTGAACAAGCATTCGCTGTACATCTTCGCGGTCTACTGCGCGGTCATCGGGGCAACCTGCCTCGTTTTTACCCTGATCTAATAGCTGATCCCATGTCCAACTTTGACGCCCGTACATCTGACATGCTCGCCCTGCTCAAACGGCTGGTCGAGACCGAATCCCCCTCGCACAACAAAGCTGCTGTGGACCGCGTCGGCGCGTTGGTGGCTGAGGAATGCCGCCGCCTGGGAGCACAAGTAGAGATCCATCCACAAACCGAAACCGGAAACCAGGTCGAGGCGCGCTTCTCTCGCCCCTGGCTCCTCTGCCCTGACCCCCAAAGACCGGGGACAGGCGGGCACACGTCCCAAAAAGAGAGTGGAGCATATGGCATCCTGCTGCTCGCCCACATGGATACCGTCTTCCCGCTCGGCACGCTGGAAAAAATGCCCTTCTACGAGAAAGACGGCAAGGTGTTCGGACCCGGCGTGTCGGACATGAAAGGCGGCATTGTCGTCGCACTGACGGCACTCGCCGCGGCGCTCGAGACCGGGAGCCTGGCCCATCCCGTCACGGCCCTGTTCACATCTGACGAAGAAATCGGCAGCGGGACGTCCCGGGCTTTGATCGAAAAACTGGCCGCCGAGTCTGCCCTGGTGCTGGTGCTTGGGCCCGGCATGGTGGATGGGTCGGTCAAGACCTGGCGCAAGGGGGTCGGCGAGTTCACCGTCCGGGTGCGGGGACGGGCCGCCCATGCCGGTGGCGACCACGAAAAAGGCCGCAACGCCATCGAAGAAATGGCTCATCAGGTGCTCGCCATCCAGAAATTGACCGACTACAACAAAGGTACCACCCTCAACGTCGGCGTGATCCGAGGCGGGATTGCCAGCAACGTCGTTCCAGACGAAGCCAGCCTCGAAGTGGACCTGCGTGTGATGCAGCCGGGCGAGGCCGAACGCATCAGCGCCGCCTTGCAGGCGCTCAAACCTGTTTTAGACGGCACCTCCCTCGAGGTGACCGGCGGACTCAACCGCCCGCCCATGCCTTTTAACGGGGTCAAGGTCATCGCCGCTAACGCAAACATCGAACTCAAAGCCAGCGGCACTGGCAGCGCCTCAGACGCCAACTTTGTAGCCCTGCTAGGCATCCCGGTTCTGGACGGACTCGGGCCAGCCGGCGGAGAGTATCACTCCGAACGGGAATTTATTTTCAGGGACAGCCTGCCCGAGCGCGCAAAACTTCTGGCTGCCATCTTGCGTGAGTGGTAGGGAATGAAACGCACCTTCGCCTTTCTAATTCTCGCCGGCTTCCTGCTACCTTCCTGCAATTCCGCCACGCACACCGTCCCCTTGGAACCCATCACCGTCCAGTACACCGCCGCGGCCGCTCCCTGGCTGGCAAACTTGTACGGCTGTGCGGAGGCGAATGTGGTCACTACCGAGCAGCGTGCCGCAGACT
>JAPLGV010000426.1:2973-9167 GCA_026389975.1 Chloroflexota bacterium | reverse complement strand
GTCCCGGTTTTTGTACGGGGCGGGGTAGTCCCGGTTCCCGCGTGGTAGTCCCGGTTCCAGCACGGGGGACGGGGCACGGGGTGGAACGTGAGTTTATCGCGTGATGGGCGGGCTGTCAACAATGCAAACGCGTGCCGGGATTTTCCCCTTGCAAAGCACGGCGGGCGTTGCCCGGTTCTTCGCCGGAGAAAACCAGCACTTCGAGACCGGGGACCTGTTCCACCAGCGCCAGCATCTCGGTGACTTTGGCCTGCATTCCGCCCGTAACGTCGGCTCCGGCGCTGCGTCCCAGGCCAGAGGCCTGCTGTGCGAAAACCTGCGGCGTCATCTCCCTGATGAGACGCGTCCGGGCCGGGAAGTCTTCCCATACCCCGGCTTCCAGTCCGGCCAGCAGGATGCGTTCGGGGTGAAGCTGGCGTGCCAGATGAGCGAACAAATCCTCGGTGGAAAGGATTGTCCCGCCGCGGGCTTCGTCGAAAACCACGTCGCCGTGGAGAACCGGCAGCAAGCCGTTTGCCAGGGCGGCCTTCAGAGGGGCCAGGTCCCAGGTGGCAACTTGCCCGTCGCGGGCCGTCACCGCTGAGACGGGAGCCAGGGTTACAGCCGGGAGACCGGCGCTGCGTAAAGCCTCCACGACGAGGCGGTTCAGTGCCGAGGCCTGGTACCAGACTTCAGCAAAACCGCGCCATGCTTCCGGTCCAGAAACGCCGCGGCGGGTGCCGAACTGGCTGGCGGCCTGGTGGCCGAAGGAACCGGAGCCGTGTCCAAGTATAAGGCGCAGGTCTGCGTTTTCCTGCAACGCGGCGGCAATCTGGATAGCCAGGTTGTCCAGCGTTTCAAGACGAGGGGTGTAAGGGCGGGTTTTGTCGGTGATGAGCGACCCGCCCAGTTTGAGGAAAACGAACATGGGAAAAATGTAGCACGTTCCGCGGCGGGCGTCAAGAAGGTATAATCAAGTCAGATGAACCTGGATATTCATGCTGCAGTTGTCATGGCGGTAATACTCACCATTCTGGGTGCGCTGCTCAGCGTCTGGAGCGGGTTCCGCGCCATTCGCAAAGGGCGGAAGGTGGCTTATTTCCGCTTGAGCCGCAGGCAGGTGGCAGCAGGCTGGCGGATGATCATTTTTGCGGTGGCTTTGGTCGCGTTTGCCCTCCTGCTGGGACGTTTTGGCGAACCGGTGTCTTACCGTTTCTTCCCGCCCAGCCCATCTCCTTCGCCAACCCCCACCATTTCCCTGACTCCCACCATCAGCCTGACCCCGACCATTTCGCTGACGCCTACCATCACGCCAACCCCGGAGATCAGTTACACCCCCACGGCTACCGGGACGCCGTTCCTGCCAATTGTCATCGAGGCGCAGTTCAAGAGCACGATCACGCCCAACCCGGCGGCAATTTTCAGCCCGTTGGTATTTTCGCTGGATGTGAAGGATAGACTGGCGATTAACCCGCAAATGGTCTTCCAGAATCCGCTTAGCCATATCTACGTCACCTATTCTTATGATTCCATGACGGACGGGTCTCAGTTTACTTCGATTTGGTACCAGAATGGTCAAATGTTGAGCGATAAATCTAAGACAGATATCTGGTCAGGCGGTACTGGTGGTTCTGGTCAGGATGAATTGGACCTTCCGGCCGAACAATGGCTGCCCGGAGTATACCAGTTGGTTTTCTTTGTCGGGACGGACTGGAAGGTTCTGGGAGAGTTTCGTGTGATGGGTGAACCGCCTACCGCGACCGTCTCGCCGACACCCTCCCTGACGCGTACTCCTACATTGACCCCCAGCGTGACCCACACCCCGCCGCCCTCCTGGACGCCGCGTCCCACCGATACACGCTGGCCGAGCCAGACCCCCACGCATTAAAAAATGGGCGAGGTTAAAAACCTCGCCCAAAATATCTAGGCAGTCTTTTCCCAACTCTTGGAAAATTCTTTTGCAATGTGCGCTGCCAGCCGGGCATTATTGAGAAGAAGCGTCAGGTTGGCTTTCAGGGACGCGCCGCCGGTCAGTTCGGCCATCCTCGCCAGCAGGAAGGGGGTCAGCGTTTGTCCGTGGATGCCCTGCTCGTGAGCTTCGCGGCGAGCCTGTTGGATGGCGCCGTCCACTTTTTCGCAGGGAAGTTCTTCTTCGGGCGAAAGCGGCTGGCAGACCAACACGGCGCTTTTCATGCCGATTTCCCAATGCGCTTTGGCGAACTCGACGATTTCCCGAGGCGAATCCAACCGTGCGCTGACGGGCAGTCCGCTTTGGCGGGAGTAGAAGGCGGGGAATTCGTCGGTACCGTAACCGATGACCGGTACGGCCATCGTCTCCAGGTATTCGAGCGTGGCGGGCAAATCTAAAATAGCTTTTGCTCCGGCGCAAACAACGACCATGGGCGTATCGGCCAGCGCTTGCAAGTCGGTGGAGATATCGAGCGTCTCAACTTCGTGGACGCCGCCGATGCCACCCGTGGCGAAGACCTTGATCCCGGCCCGCTGCGCTGCGAACATCGTCCCGGCGACGGTGGTTCCGCCGCATTCTTTTTTGACCATGGCGGTGGCGAAATCCCGGCGGCTGATCTTGCGGGCGTTCGTCTCGTTTGCCAGTCGCTCCAGTTCCGCATCCGTCAGCCCTATATGGACTTTCCCGTCAAGCAAGGCGATGGTGGCGGGCGATGCGCCGTTCTCGCGGACGACACGTTCCATGTCCCGCGCCAGCATCAGGTTTTTCGGGCGCGGCAGTCCGTGCGTAATGACGGTCGATTCGAGGGCGACTACGGGGTAGGATGAACGCAGCGCCTGGTTGATCGTGGATGAACCATAATGGGGAAGAGAAAGAGAATTGGTCATGTGTTTAATTATAATATTACCGCCCGACATTTGCATTAAGCGCGCAAATCTTTTGGAACCGCGAAGAAAGGACACTTGCACCTGCGCTGCACACCTGCCCTGGCGGGCGGTGCCAGGGAGTGGAGGTGAGAACGCGAAGGGGGGAATTACCTTGAAAAATTCGTATTTATTCGTGTCCTTCGTGGAAAAAGATTTTCGTATTTATTCGTGTCCTTCGTGGAAAAAGATTTTTCCATCTTCGCGATCTTCGCCTCTTCGCGGTGAATCTTTTGGTTGCGGCTGGAAGCCGCGCTATGGATAGATTATTTTCAAGTCTGATTGTATACTGGAATTGGTAAGTTTGCTTTAAAAAAACTGAAAGCCGATATGCTTACTTAACCTGAGTAATAAAGCAATAAATCCAGGAAGAGCAAAAATCCAGACTAATTGCGCATGGTCTGCTTATCGGATGGCCTCCGCCGTGCTCAACGAGATTAGCAGCTCTACACTCTCGCTTTTCTCTGCAAATCCTGGTGGAGAAAGTCCCCCCTAGTCAAAACTGAATTTTATCTCATCAGCCTCATAAATTTGGAAAAGGATGATTGACTCTACTGCAAAAACCATCTAACCACAAAGGTCACGAACCCCCAAATACCGGGGGCAGGTGGGCACGAAGGAAAAGCCTTTATCACTTATCCTTTGTTTACTTCGTGTCCTTCGTGTTAAAGACCTTTTTGCAGTAGACTCATGATTGCAGGCATTTTTATCATCAATCTGGCAACGATAAGAAATATATCGGTTTGAGGGGAAGGCGCTGACGGGCTTCAAGATTTAACTTATCATAATTCTTCACCCATAAGTCAACAAATGATTCCAGATCAATAAGACGAATATATGGATGAACATGCATTAATGCCTCCTCCTTCACCTGATTGGTGAAACCACTCGAGGAAACCATTATCCCATGATCATCTGGCCCAAGAACTGATAACATGCCTCCCAGACCATCCTGTGTCATAACTTGTCCCTTATGACTTACATGAACAATAATCCGTGGGTTTTTTGCTCCCAAAGGATCAGAAAAAGCGATTATATCAATTTGCCCTTTTTCTTTTTGGGCGGGAGCGACCCAGACAACATAATAACCCATTGCCTGAAGGAGTTCGCAGGTTAAGGTTCTGAATTCTAACGGAGACATCCCTTGAATAAATTGATATATTTGTTCCCAGGAATTTTCTTCCGCTTCATACTTTGTTATCGAATTGATATAGCGTAACCGTTTTTCTTCGTTTGCCTTCCATTCTCGATATTGCCGAATGGCTTCTTCGAAAAATTGTTCAGCATCAACATACTGTTTGCTGGCCTTACGTCCTTTATCGGTAATATACCAGCGTCCCTTTGGGGTTTTTACAAGCCAGCCAGCTTTAACAAGCGGGAGGGTCGCAACCCGGATAAGTACTTCGTATCTTGGCGAACTGACCGCAAAAGGAAAATAACCCCTTTCATATTCTGATAACTGTGAGGATTTACGAACATGTTCAAAAATATCGTGAACGGGTAATCCATCAGGCTCAAACCAAAGTAATTCAAAAACTCGCCGTAAGATCTCTCCCATCCTCTGTGTTGTGATATCAGGCATGACTCAAATCCTTAAACTCAGAATGGAGCGAATCTCCTGTGTGGTCAACAAAATGATTTTCCCGATCCTTATATCCATAATTAGTATCTTTTCAATAATTCGGGGAAGGTTGGGGTGTGAAAGCGAGCTTCGCTCGCTTTCACACCCCAACACCCCACTTTTTTGAGAAGTTGCCATAATTATATTATAGTGTATATTTTCGGATACTTTTAGCGAGTTGATCAACAGTTTTGACAGACGAAAGCTTTGATGGACCGGTCACCAGAGGTAAAAATTCAGGTGTTTGCAGGCTCTCTAGTAAGAAAGGAGGGGGAGACAGATTGATCTTCCAGGTTTGCGAAAGAGCCTGGATCAATTCTTCCAAAGGCCGTATTTCTGACGGCTTTGTTTTGTATATGCCATGACAAGTTGATCTGAAATGGCGTTTTTCCCTCCCATGATCAAATAACCTGGAGCCCAATAATCACTGGAAAGATTCTCCTGCTTGTAAGGAGGAAAATCATTAAATAATCGTTTGGAAGTCTCTTTTCGAATTATGTCTATATGTTCACTCAGAGCGATTGTCGGGGGGATGCTGGCCACCCATCGTAAATAATCCGGTTTAGCCTCCAGGAACTCAAGCCGCCAACCATACGAAGTGTAAATTTCCTTCATGCAGTCTGAAACCAGATTTTCCCGGTCCCTGGTTAGGTGATGAGAACTGAATCGGGGAATAAGCATGCAGGAATACGTTAGATTATACAGACCATCTGAAACAGGCTCAAGCAGGATAGTCGGTTGATTATCCTCTGACTGCCTGTAATTCTGGGTTGTATCATCTTTCAGACCGCCATTATCACGAGCCGGGTGAATAAGTTTCTCTGTCGGCTGAGGGTTCTTCAAGTCACCAAATAAATCTGCATCTGGTTCTTGATCAGTCTTTACATTGAAGGGTTGACCAGCCAGGTGGGCGTTCACAAATTCGTTGAAGGCATAACTCGAGGATCCTATTTCTACATCTTCATGCTCTGGATTTAACGAGGATTTGTTAAATTGCTTCCATGAAATTGGTTTCTCTTCAATTTTCCCTTTGCTATCCACATCTCCCCAGGATAATGCTTTGACCTGCTCATTGTCTCCATGCGGGAGTAACAAGGTGTTTGCCAATTCATTTGTTTGCGTGCGGACTATGGAAAATGGAATCTCTGAGTCGAATACCAAGGCAAGAATCACACCCATCGCAACAAGAGTGGCATAGAGTGCATGCTCGGTTTGGGTGGTTTCCAATCTAATGAAACGCATAAGATCGGCTTTATTCTTTCCATCCCAAGACTTTGTAATCAGGCGATCCACTTCCTGCACTGAGTCTTCTGAAAGCTGACCGGTATATGACCATAGTGCATGATTTTGTATTAGAAGAGCTTCCTGTGCGGACGATTTTTCAATCATGCGAGCGAGCTGCCGGGTTGCTAAAGCTGCGTCATTTAACCAATGCAAAGGTACTCTTCGCCCATCTTTCTCTGCATCCAAATCAATAATATTTGATGCAATAACTTCCTTGACAGTTTCAATACCGAGAGCAACCTGGAGATCGTGCAGCAATAGCGGTTTGCGAAGAAACTTCCAGGGCTGAATTGCCTCCAAATCAGTCGATGGTTCTTCTTTTGATATTATTACAATTTCGATTGTGGGGTTGATTCGGCGAAGAGCACGTCCAAGGTCCAACAAGCGCATCTCTCCCATTTCCATGTCGAGGATAGCT
>JAPLGV010000426.1:0-2963 GCA_026389975.1 Chloroflexota bacterium | reverse complement strand
GTTGTCTTAAGTAAGAAATGGTTTTAGAAGCATTGGAGAAGTGTTCACAATTGGACACCTCTTTCAGGCTCTCACAGATTAATTCCCCCAAATCTATCAGGGGTGTCACCACCAGGATTGAGGACTTACCCTGTGGATATTTCGGAATTTGTATGAAGCCTTCTTTGTAATTGGTCAAGGTTGCCTCCAAACCATCTGAGTAGCAGAAGCTGATTCCAATCTGAATTTACAGAAAAAACCTTGCACTATCATCTAAATTAATCTTGGTTATAAATAATATTATAACGTAGTATATATATTAGCATATAACTGAGAATTTTACAATATGGTAAATTCTTCTATGAGATGAAGAAAAGTCACATATTTCGATACTATGTATAATTCATTTTATCAGTTATTATAAAATTATATATTTGATAAGACGGATAATGATTTACAAATATGATTAAAATACTTACATTAGTATAATCACAGTATATCATTAAAAAAATATCTATCAAAAAATAATTTACTCGTTTATGATTTGTGTTAGAATAATGCAATAATGTTAAACTCGCAATCCAAAATAGATTTCAGAAAATCTTAGAAAGGCGACCATAGTCAGATCCAATACGAATCCCCCACCTTTTTCAGATCCCATTTATTGATACTCTGGCAAAATTCTCCAGCAAAAAATCTGAAATTCCTTCTTCGCAATAACCCACATAATGGATTTATCCCGTTTTACCATCCTTTTGGAAAGAGCGTTCTTGGAATATCGGATCAGGCAGACGCGCCATCGTTTGTCTGTTTCGTTAAATAGTTTTGCTAATTATTTGGATTTCAGTCCTCCCATTGTAAATCTGTGGTTAAATGGAAGTCGTCTCCCTACCCAGGGAAATGTAGAACGCATTGTTCCAAAATTGGTTGAATTACTGGACCTTGAAGTTTATGATTTCCTTGGTCTTCCACGTCCCGATCCGGACCTTCAGCGTCTAAGCCAGGTTTGGCCTCGCATCCCAAAAGAATATCGTCAAGAGCTCGCCGATCAAGGGGAGAAATACGCGGCTGAAAACGGATCGGATTCGGCCTCCAACCAATCTCCTGTAAGGATGAAAGAGGCCATTGAGGTTCGTATCGAAAACGACGGGCCTCCCCCGCCCGTCACTACTACTTCGGCAGCTGGCAGTTCTGGTTCCTCGGAGCCGGGCGCAGGCCCGATTCCTGCTTAAATATCATCTTCGGCATCCACATCGCCTGCGAGCAGTATTGATGGCTGTCCCCATCGCATTGTAAATCTTCGCGAAGAGAGATCGATATTAGCAGGTGCACCCCAGGTACGAGCCGCATACTTTTTCTGGAAATATGGGATTCTTTATTTGGGGAATAGCTTTGGTGAGTCTACTGCAAAAACTATCTAAACACAAAGGTCACGAAGGGGCACGAAGGAAAAGCCTTTATCACTTATCCTTTGTTTACTTCGTGTCCTTCGTGTTAAAGACCTTTTTGCAGTAGACTCTTTGGTAGTATTCAGGAAAACAGAATGATTAGCATTGATTTCCACAGCCATACAATATTCTCAAACGATTCCCTCACTCGTCCGGAGAGTTTGATCGCGACCTCCCGCCGCCGCGGGCTGGACCGCGTCGTCGTCACCGACCACAACACGATTGCCGGGGCTCTTGCTGCGCACGCCCTGGACCCGGAGCTGGTCATCATTGGCGAGGAGATCATGACCACATGCGGCGAGATCCTGGCCGCGTATCTGACCGAAGAAATCCCGCCCGGACTCTCGCCGCAGGAAACGATCAAACGTCTGCGTGATCAGGGCGCGTTCATCAGCGTTTCGCATCCATTTGGTTTCGGTCGCAGCGGGGCATGGAAGATGGAAGACTTGCTGGAGATTGCGCCCCTGGTGGATGCAGTCGAAATCTTCAATGCGCGTAGTATTACCCCCGGTGGCAATCAACGAGCGTCAGAATTTGCGCGCCAACACGGCCTTCCAGGCACGGCAGGATCGGACGCGCACGCCGCCTTCGAATTGGGCTCGGCCATGTTGGTGCTGCCGCAGTTCGCGGGTCCGGACGCGCGGCGGAAGGTTATCCGGGAGGGAAAAGTGCAGGGACGGCTGTCGCCGTTCTGGGTCCATTTCTTCTCGCGCTACGCTCACCTCCGAAAAAAGGTTGTATAATACGCCCGATGGGGCGGTGGCGGAATTGGCAGACGCTGCGGACTTAAAATCCGCCGGTGGTGACACCGTGAGGGTTCGACCCCCTCTCGCCCCACACAAAAGTGTCATTGCGAGCCTCCGGTGTTCTTCCGGAGGCGTGGCAATCCCCTTCGCGACAGGTAAAGTCGTCAAATGGAACTTGCCTCGCGGAAAATCCAATTTACAGTGGCACTCGGCACACAAAAGGAGTGTGCCGTATGTCTTTTATAGTCGAGACGCAGCGGACTCTACAAGTTTCTAACGTAGATGATTACCGGCTGACCTGGCTGGAAGCGTTCCTCATTGACCGTAAGGCTGGGGGAGTTGCAGTAGGTACTTTGCGCTTCTACCGCCAAAAGATCAAGCTGTTTTCAGATTACTGTGATGCCCTGGCGGTCAAGCAGATCTCACAGATCACCCCATCTTTTCTTCGCCAATACTTGCTCTACCTGGAAGAATCTGGTCATAATGCCGGAGGGAGGCATGCCGCCTTTAGGCTGCTTCGGGCATTCTTCCTGTGGTACGAAGATGAGGTGGAGCCAGAATGATGGTCAAACCCCATCCGTAAGGTGAAAGCTCCGAGGGTTCCAATTGAACCACTGGAGCCAGTATCCTTTGAAACAGTAACTCAAATGATCAAGGCTTGCCCGCATAATACTTTCACCGGTGACCGGGATACAGCCATCCTACTTTGCCTGCTCGATACAGGTGCAAGGGCCAGCTAGTTCCTGTCCGTCAATCTGGATGACATCAACCAGGCACGTGGGGATATTCT
>JAPLGV010000389.1 GCA_026389975.1 Chloroflexota bacterium | reverse complement strand
GTGTCACGCGATGCTTGGACGCGTGACACTCAATTACGCGCCCTTTGCCAGCTTCTCGGCCTTCTCGCGCACATCTTCAATGGTACCGGCCATCATGAAAGCCTGTTCAGGCAGGTCATCACACTTGCCATCCAGGATTTCTCGGAAGCCGCGCACGGTCTCTTTGATGGGCACATACTTGCCGGAGGTACCGGTGAACACTTCCGCCACAAAGAACGGCTGAGAGAAGAAACGTTCGATCTTGCGCGCACGCGAGACCACCAGTTTGTCGTCTTCGCTCAACTCGTCAATGCCGAGGATGGCGATGATATCCTGCAAATCCTTGTAGCGCTGGAGGATGCGCTGGCACTCGCGGGCAGTGTTGTAATGTTCCACGCCAACGATGTTCGGGTCGAGGATGCGGCTGGTGGAAGCCAGCGGATCCACGGCCGGATAAATGCCTTTTTCGACAATGGAGCGTTCCAGCGCGATGGTGGCGTCCAGGTGGGTGAAGGTGGCAACCGGCGCAGGGTCCGAATAATCGTCTGCCGGGACATAGACAGCCTGCATCGAGGTGATGGATCCATGACGGGTGGAGGTGATGCGTTCCTGAAGTTCGCCCATCTCCGTGGCCAGAGTGGGCTGGTAGCCCACTGCGGAGGGCATACGGCCAAGCAGCGCCGACACTTCCGAACCAGACATGGTGAAGCGGAAGATGTTGTCAATGAATAGGAGCACATCGCGGCCCTGGTCACGGAAATACTCGGCCATCGAGAGCGCCGTCAGCGCCACACGCAGGCGGACGCCTGGCGGCTCGTTCATCTGGCCGAAAACCATGACGGTATCTTTCATAACACCCGACTCGAGCATTTCACGGTAGAGCTGCGTACCTTCGCGGCTGCGTTCCCCCACCCCGGCAAAGACCGAGTTGCCCTGGTGCACCGTGGCAACCGAGCGGATGAGTTCCTGGATGACGATGGTCTTGCCCACCCCAGCACCGCCAAAGATGCCGGTCTTGCCGCCCTTGGTGAAGGGAGCAATCAGGTCAATGACCTTGATGCCGGTTTCGAAAATCTCGGTGCGGGTGGATTGCTCGGAGAAGAGCGGAGCCGCGCGGTGAATGGGGTAGTACTGGTCGGCTATGACCGCACCTTTTTCATCCACCGGGAGCCCCAAGACGTTGAAAATGCGGCCCAGGGTCGCGACCCCCACCGGCACCATGATGGGTGCTCCGGTAGCCTGGGCCGGGAGACCGCGCTGCAAGCCATCGGTGGTATCCATCGAAACACAACGCACCCTGTTTTCGCCCAGGTGCTTTTCCACTTCCAGCACCAGGTTTCCACCGCTTTCGCGTGGGATTTCGAGCGCTTCAAAAACGTCAGGGAGTTCACCTTCGGGGAACTCCACATCCACAACACTTCCCTGAATCTGGATCACACGTCCAGTTGCTTTCGCCATTTGCTTCCTCCGGTAAAATTACTTTTGGTAGTAACGACTTCAGTCGTACCTGACGACTAAAGTCGTCACTACTTTTATCCTTGCATCGCCTTGGCCAGTGCTTCCGCACCGCCGGCAATATCCAAGAGATCATTGGTGATCGTTTGCTGACGTGCCTTGTTATATTGCAGTTGCAGTCCACCAACCAGTTCGATGGCATTGTCGGTGGCGTTACGCATGGCCACCATGCGGGCGGCATGCTCCGATGCCAGCGACTCAAGGATCGCCTGGTAGACCTGCAAAGCCGTGAAGCGTGGGACGATTTCGTCCAGAATTTCGCTCTCGGTTGGTTCATAAATATAAGCAGCGGTCAGGTGCTGGTGTGCAAAATCCTGCACCCGCCCGGCCTCATCGCCGACTTCCAGCGGCAGCAGTTTCTTGACAACCGCCTCCTGCTTGGCCATGTTGACGAAGTCGGTATAGATCAGATAAACCTCGTCTGCTTCACCTTTGAGAAACTCATCCACGGCCATGCGGCCAATCGCCGATACATCTGCAAAAGACGGTGCAGCCGGCAGGTTGCTGAACTCGGCAATCACCTGCCTGCGCCGCCGCATAAGCATATCCCGTCCTTTGCGCCCGACGGCGATGTAACGCACCGGGGTCTCGGAATGACCGAAACGCTGGGTGACGTAGCGGATGACATTGGTGTTATACGCGCCTGCCAGTCCTCGGTCGCCGCTGACGACCAGCACGAGCACATTACGGACCTGGGACCTGCGCGTCAAAAGCGGATGCAGGTTCTCCCGTCCCGGCTGTCTGGCAATATGCGTCAGCACCTGCCAGGCCTTGGAAGCGTAGGCACGCGTCGCCGAGACCGCCGCCATCGCCTTGCGGACTTTGCTGGCAGAGACTGCTTCCAGGGCACGCGTCACCTGCGAGATGTTTTTGACGCTGCGGATTCGCATCCGCATTTCACGAGCTGAAGCCATGTGTTTTTCTTTATCCTATTGCCAGGTCGCCTGGAAAGCAGACAGCGCCTCGCGCAGCTTCTTTTCATTTTCTTCGGTGATGCGCATGTTGGCAGCAATATCCTTGGCAAGTTCTGGATGGGAGCTGGAAAGATAGCGCAGCATTTCGACTTCCCACTTTCTCATCTTTTCGACCGGCACGTTGTCGGCATAGCCGTTGGTCCCGGCAAAAAGCACGATCACCTGGTTCTCCAGAGACATCGGTTCGTATTGCGGTTGCTTGAGGATTTCCTGCATGCGCTGACCGCGCGTCAGTTGGGCTTGCGTGGCTTTGTCCAGGTCGGAAGACATCAGGGCAAAAGCCGCCAGTTCACGGTAAGCAGCCATGTCCATGCGGAGCTTGCCAGCCACCTGGCGCATGGCCTTCACTTGTGCCGCACCGCCCACGCGCGAGACCGAAATGCCCACGTCCACCGCCGGGCGGATACCGGCGTTGAACAGGTTGCTGACCAGGTAAATCTGCCCGTCGGTGATGGAGATGACGTTGGTCGGGATATAGGCCGAAACGTCGCTGAGCAGGGTCTCGATGATCGGCAGCGCCGTCAAGGTTCCGCCGGAACCGGCCAGTTTTACGATCTTGTGTTCGTCGGGATTCTTCAAGGACTTGCGGGCTTCCTCGGCGTCGTGCCCGGACCGGGGTCCGGTGAAGACGCGGCCGCCCACGGCATCTTTTTCCGCGGCGAGGCTTTCTTTGAAGTCCTTCTTGACAATGACATATTTGTTCGCCAGGCGGGAGGCGCGTTCCAGCAGGCGGGAATGGAGATAGAAGATGTCGCCCGGATAGGCTTCACGTCCCGGCGGACGGCGCAGGAGCAGCGAAACCTGGCGATAAGCCCAGGCGTGCTTCGAAAGGTCATCATAGATAACCAGTGCGTCGCGCCCGGTTTCCATGAACTCCTCGCCAATAGCGCATCCGGCGTAAGGAGCGATGTATTGCAGCGCAGCGGACTCATCCGCCGCAGCGATAACCACGATCGTGTGGTCCATCGCCCCGTAGCGCTCCAGCAGGGCCAGCAGGTGAGATCCTTGCCCTTCTGGTTGATGATGGTATCAATAGCAAGAGCCGTCTTGCCGGTCTGGCGATCGCCGATGATCAGTTCACGCTGGCCGCGTCCGATGGGGATCATCGAGTCGATGGCTTTGATACCGGTCTGGACGGGGGTATCCACATCCTGACGCTGCACCACACCCGCGGCGATACGCTCAATGGGCCGGTAACCGCTGGCCTGGATCGGGCCTTTGCCGTCCACCGGCTCACCCAGGGCATTGACCACGCGCCCGATCAACCCGTCACCAACCGGGACCGAGGCGATGCGCCCGGTGGCCCGGACGCTCATGCCCTCGGCGATCCCGGAATACTCCCCCATGATGATCCCGCCAACGCCCTCCTTCTCCAGATTGAAGGCAACGCCCATCACGCCGTTGGCAAACTGTACCAACTCCTGCGATTTGACATTCGCCAGGCCGTTGACACGGGCGATACCATCACCCGCCTCCAGCACTGTACCGACGTCGGTAATACCGATCTTCGGTTCGAAGGATTCGATTTGTTTCTGCAAGTCACTGGTAATCTGTCTAACGAGGTCAGCCATTTAGCCTCCGGGCCACCAAATATAGTCATTTACGCACGACTGCCCGGATTATAGTCGCGTATCCGGGCACGCCGTGGGCATCTGTCAATCTATGAACAGCCGCTCAATCTAGTCCATGCGAAAACTATCTCCGCGGGCGTTTTTTGAGGGTCGGAGCGGGTCAAGAGGGCTAATGATACCTGAAAGCACTTGCATTGTCTAGTTTTACCCTGAAAATCCATCCTTTGAGGACGTCTGGCATTGCAAAGTCCCCCTGCACGGAAGAGCCTCATTTCCGACGATGGCCGGCCGCCGGATGAACAACAGCGCCATCCGTCTTTTACTGACCGGTTTGGATATATAGATCTACGCGTGCACAGCACACGGGGAGAACACCCTATAATGTGTTGATCTCATTTATACCCCTCGTCACCGCAACCGAAACATAGAAGAAACGACCAGGGTTCTGGCCGTTTCTTTTATGTTATGAAAGGATCCCCGTCCCGTACTGGAACCGGGACTACCCCGAAAGAGATCACTTGGACATTGAAATATCCCATTGATAATTTAGTGGGTCCTGGCTGGTCCAAACATTGTTATCTCCATAAGTGATTTTGTAGCCCTCCACATAGACCACTAAAGTATAACCAACATCCAGGGACAATTTATCGGGCAGGGAGTAATTTCCTTGATCATCGGCCTTGGCGAAGGAGAATATATCTGCGTCGGCGAAATCATTGGCTTTCCACTGGTCGAAAGTAATGCCCGGGTTGAGCACATATATTTCAGCACCAGGCAGGGGGTTATTGCTGTCAGCATCCAAAACCTGGCCGAAAACGGTCACCACGCCCTGATCGGAGGGCTGACTTGGGCCATTGTTCGCACTTCCGCCAACGACAACATCCGATTGGGTCAGGAGGTCGAGGTTCTGGCCTGCATATAGTTCGATGTGATAGTTTCCCTCAGGCATACCTGACTGGGTATTATATACACAGGTCGACGTGTTTCCCTGGCTGCCGGAATTCCAGGAATACTGGTCACTGTATACTGTATCGCCATCAACCGTCCATGCTTCAGCCCAGGGTTCGCCATCGGTCATGCCGTTGAAACTGAACGCAGCCGCCATGGCAATGGTACCCGGGGGGAAGGCATTGACCTGATCTGCTAACTGACAATCTGAACCACCCGTAACGGAATACCAGGTGATTGCGCCGAAGGATTCACTACCACTCCCCGTTGAAGTTGGCGGGGAAGTCTGGTCAAAAGGGCTGGCATACGCATGCTCAGACTTGGCAGCGTTGATCAACGGCAAGGCTAAATTCAGCGGGCGGATGCCATTGATGAACCCGCCGATCGGGATGCAGGTATCGTTTGAGTCCACAACACCATCGCCATTTGTGTCCTGAACCACCCGACAATCCGTGATATCGCCGCCGGTTCCCGCTGAAGCCAAGGTTGGGACCCCAATGATGAGACCCGCATCATTGGCAGCCAACCCGCCGGAATTTCCGCCTGAAATGGTTGCATTTGTTTTGATCCAGGCGCGGTCGCCGAGGCCTTCTTCGGCTGTAAAACCGGATACACTGCCATCGGTGAAGGTGATGGTTTCACCGCCTATGCCGGGAAACCCGAAGATATTGATATGGTCTCCCACGTGCAGAGTGTCGGAATTGCCCAACTGTACAAAAGGCAGGTTGAGGCTGCTGGGGTTCACGTCAGCACCTTCCATGGTTGAAGTGATCTGGATCACTGCCAGGTCGAGATATCCGTCCACTGCCTTTACGCTGGCAAAATACGAGAAGACGGGTGGTTTGTCTTCCTGATCCATCAGCAAGATTGCCAGTGCATCGGGTTCATTTTCGGTGTCGCCCTGAGATGCCGGGCTGGCCACATGCGCATTGGTCAGAATCAATCCCGTGGGGCTGATGATGGTTCCCGACCCCCAATATATAGGTGTCAACTGCCCATTCTCGGATTTGAGGGCATATATTTGAACAGTTGCCTTGATCATATCAGCCCGATTGATGGTGGTTTGACCATTGTTTGAGGATCCCGAATTTTGAGGGATCGGTGTCGGCTGTACTGTAGGCACCTGGGTGGGTACCGGTTGGATGCCTGGACCAATACAAGCCAGGGAGATCAGAAACAGTGCAGCAAGCATAATCCAGATGCGGTGTATGGTATGAAGTTTCATGTTCATCTCCACTAAAACTTCAAGGTGCTGAGAAATCCTTGAAAGCGGCCAAGGTCAGATTCGAATGCATTTTCGTCTGCCCAATAGGTTGCTACGATGGCATGATCGCCATTGAGGAATATATAATCCAGCCCCCGAACAATATTGGGGATCTGGTTGTAGGTAAGATTGGGATTTGATTCAACAAATACATAGCCAATCTCGTAGGCTGCCTGTCCAAAAACAGTAACCTGTTTCTGCTCAAGCACACGGTAAGCCGTCAATGCCTGGCCGCGCTGCAAGGTCAGCAGGCTGACCGCCTGACCGACCGTTGCATCCGAGGCTACCGGGATATTTTCTATGCTATAGGTGGTTCCGAAACCACTTGAGAGCGGATCGGTTACGTGCAGGATTTCATTCCCTTGAGCATTGGTCATCAACCAGCCTTGGGGAGTTTGAGCGGATATCCCCGAACCCTCAAAAGGAATACTCCGGTTCTCCACACTGTTTTTGGTAAGCCATCCAGCCAGCAGGGCAACTACGGTTACAGCAATTACCGCCCAATCTGCAAACCGGTAACCAGTAGATATGGTTTTGGACGGCAGGGAAGATGCATTCATATCAAGCTCCTATTTCTCAGCCAGCGCCGTACGGATATTGCGGCGGATCAGCCATAGAATCAGCCCCAGGGTAAAGAGGGCAACCACGCTTGCGAACACGAGGCCCATCCAGGGATTTGTGGAGGCACCCGTGAGGCTGACACCTCTCTGGACGATAAGTCCGCGCAGCCAGTTGAAAAGGCCATTGCCAACCGCGGCCAGGGATAGACCAAATGGCATCCACCACCACGGTTTTTTTTCAAACCTGGCACGACCAAGGAAATAACCCGTAATACCAGCAAAGCTAGCCTGCGCCAGTGCCACAACCACCATCCGAATAACACTGGAACCCAGTGCCACCCCCCCGTTGGCAATAACGAATTGGATGTTAAGTACGGTGGCATAACCCAGACCAGCTGCGGTTGCATAGATCACGCCATCGGTGGCTTCATCAAATTCAGCTGATGGATAGACACTGTAGCGAACCGCAGCATACTTCAGGAATTCCTGGATAAAGCCAACCACGAGGATACTCCCCAGGATGGTTGTAGCGGTATCGGCGTAGATCCATTTTGAGACATGGAAAATGTTATCAACCAGCGGAATGCCGACTGCAGATGCCAGTAATGCTCCCAGCAGGAAAACACCCAAAATATACCCTTTGGGTTCAGGCTCAAGCCGATCTTGGATGTAAAAAAATACCAACCAGATGAAAGCAGGGACAAGAGCGAGGAGCACACCCGCCAGGATTAAACCTGCACCCGTCAAGGCAGGATGCAAAACCAGGTCAAGCATATAGACGATACCGACAAACACGACCAACCCCACCACCAGCAGGATTGAAATCCTCCAGGTATGCGGACGTTCACGCGTGGCCGATTGGGAGTGTTTCCCGCAGAACCAACGCTTTCCGATCATGGAGGAGGCTGGGTCTCCGCGAATGCAACAAACTTGATCAGACATGGATTAGCCTCCTTGGGGATAAGGGATTATTCCCACAACATTTATAGGAATTATATCAAATGATACAGAAGAATGCAATAAGAGATACGCCGGATGTTAGGGTGTTTGGGGCTCCCGTCTCTGGGACGTGTGCCCGCCAGCCACCGGTCTTTGGGGGTCAGAGTAGACGAGTCAGGGGTGAGGGCAGCTGGTCCTTTTCATTTGTGTGTTTCCCCGGGTAATGCTCGATCAATGATTAGACCGCAAAGGACTATAAGCTGTTGAGCCGCCCTACTGTTGGACGTCCGCACACCCGACGACCTGATGGACATCCTTGAAGTCGGGGCG
Organism: Chloroflexota bacterium; assembly: GCA_026389975.1. Classification (GTDB taxonomy): domain Bacteria; phylum Chloroflexota; class Anaerolineae; order Anaerolineales; family Villigracilaceae; genus UBA877. Next base: position 469 of record JAPLGV010000389.1, on the reverse strand, counting down.
CTGGGAAGCGCATTGTCCCCCATGGGGAAACGCGGGCTTTGAATCAAGAGACTCCACCGTAGTGGAGTCTCTGTGTCGGGGCGCCGGGAATTGAACCCGGGACCTCTTGCACCCCATGCAAGCGCGCTAGCCGGACTGCGCCACGCCCCGTCAGGCAAGGCGGTATTATAGTCGTGATTGGGATTTCTGGCAATGAACGAACCTGCGGGGATTTATTGCGGTACAATCCAGCCGATGACTGAACGCCGTTACTTGCCGGACCCGACGCGGGTCAGCGTCCTGACAGCGGCCGTCTTGCTGGCCTTTGCGCTGACGCGGGTGCTCAACGCGCAACCTTTATTCTCAATACTCATTCCACTGGGGATTTTCAAGCTGAAGCTCATGTTCAACTTGAATACCGTTATCGTCCTCCTGGCCGCCGGGATGACCGCCACCGGCATGGACTGGCTGCTGCGCACCCATCCCTCGT